>DATJYK010000385.1:0-47292 GCA_035578005.1 Terriglobia bacterium | reverse complement strand
GAGATTGAGACTGAGGCGTCCCGGGATGTCGGCGCCCGGCTGGACGGTGACCATCTCCGTCTGGCTGCGCTGGGGCCGGGGACCTGGAGACCCTGGGAGCGCGGGCGTCCCGCCCGCTCTTTGCACCGTCGATCCGGCTTTGCCGGAAGCGACACCTAGCGGGCGGGACGCCCGCGCTCCCAGGGTTGTCTCCAGGATGCACACCCCCAGGATGCATGCGCCCAAGATGCACGTCATGGTCTCGGTGCACTCCACGGGACCCCGGGACGTGGCACGGGCTTCCAGCCCGTGTGAATCACGGCCAGGATGGCCGTGCCACGACGATTCGCAACGAACGAAGCCGGAATCTTACAGCAGCCAAACCGGTTCCGAAAATATGTCGCTTCCCCCTGACTGGGATCCGGACTACCTCGCGGCGTACGCACTGGCAGAGAGGTTTGTCGGGTGGTTGATGAGCTGGGGGAAGCGAACGAAGCCGGAATGCGTCGGAAAACAGGCGGCTTACAAGAATATGTCGCCGGCCGGCGAGTGGGCCGGTCGAAATCCAAACGGAATTAGCAGGGCGACAAGCCTCGGAAAGCTCTTCCGCGCCATCAGGACGGCGCTTGTCCCACGAAAAGAATGTTCGCAGTTGGGGCTGTTCCAAACGAAGCCGGAATATAAGAGAAAAGAAGGCGCTTATAAGAATATGTCAAAAACCCTGGGTTGGCTGGCCACAGCGGCGTTGTTCCTGCTGAAGCGAGGCTCCAACAGGTCTCCGGTTGCTGCGGCCCACGAGAGGGCGTGAGATGCGAAGTAGGGGCGGGCCTTGTGACCCTGTGTGAAACGTGCCGCAACGTGCTGTAGCGGCGATCTCTGATCGCCGAAATTATTGATTATAAAAGGCGGCGGTCGGAGACCGCCGCTACAGCACTAGTTTCACACAAACTCCTTGTGCCCGCCCGTGGAGTTTGTGCATTTGCAACATGGCCAAGATCGCCATGCCACGTGGCACGGGCTTCCAGCCCGTGCGGGGCGGACCTTGTGCCCGCCCGTGGGCGACCACAAGGGTCTCCCCTACGTTATCTGAACAGTATTCTAAGCACCGGCAAAAGTTTCCAGGGCGCTTTTGTTGGGAATTAACAGCGTGGAGCCGTTCACCGCCACCAGGTGCTTGCTCTTGAAATCGCTGAGCGTGCGCGTGACGGTTTCACGCGAGGTTCCGATCACCTGGCCGATTTCCTCATGGGTCATCGTGAGACGCACCCTTACACCCAGCTTCGTTTCCTGGCCCTTTAGGGACGATTCCAGCAGGAACCGCGCCAGCTTCTCAGACGCCGAATGCGTGAGCCCTAGAGAGCGGATCTGTTCGCAAGCGGCCTGGTATCTTCCGCTGAGATGCTGCGCTGCACGCAACGAGGCTTCGGCGTGCTCGCTCAAGAAGCGTAGAAAGTCGTCCCGCCGGATGAAGTTCACCTGGCACGGTTCCAGAGTTTCGGCACTCGCCTGGTAGGGCCGAGCCGAAACCACGGCGTGCAATCCCAGGACTTCGCCGGGCTGGACAATCCGCAGAATCACGGTTTTCCCTTCGCTCGAAGTCATGGAAAGCTTTACGCGCCCCTTGCAAAGCACAAAAATTCCCCGAGGCATTTCCTCCTCTACGAACAAGACTGCTCCCTTGGGGTAACCGCTCGTGAACTTAATGCTGTCGAGAGCTTTACAGGTTGACTTGGACAAGTTGCAAAAAAAGTTTTCACCCTTTTGCGGACATTGCTCGCAGGTTCGTGTTAGCTCCAACCCGTATGGCGAATGCATACTACCCTCCGTTTCTGCTGGCGCGATCTTCGTTCGACCCGCTCTGAAGCTGGCTCAGAATGAATTTCATCATCAAGGAACGGCTTTGAAGATTGGCTCCTTGCTGAAACATGGATCTCAGCAGTCTCTTGCCTTCGGCGCTTACAAAGGTCACATCCGAAAGGTCCACCACAGGCTGACTCCGCGCATGCTTCGAGATTTCATTCCAACTCCGTTCAAGCTCGTCCACCCAGAGGCCGGTCAGCTTGCCTTCCACTTTGAGGGTAGAAGGTTCGGACTCTGGAACGACTGTGATTCTCAGCATGTTGCTCTACCTCGTGCACCCGTCCTGCCGCTACCCGAACGGGAGCGGTCCGAATTAGGACCCGTTTCAGCAGTGCGCCCCTCACCACGAAATCAAGATCAGCATCTCGAAACGGCGGAACGATAAAGTCCGAGGCGCCAGCCTCCAGCGCATCGAGGTAGAGGGGAATATCTACATGGTTCGAGACCACAATGACCGGCACCGGCGGCCGTTCCCGCTGGGCCAACTCTTCGACGTCGGCCCAAGAGCCATCCGCGAGATCGGTATCCGTGAAAATCACGTCGGCAGCTTTGTGGCTACTCAACGCAGCCACCGTCGCCTTCAGACTCGGCGCCCGCGCCGTGAGGAAGCCACGCATTTCGAGCAGGCGCCTCAGCTCTTCGAGCGGCCCTTCGTGCTGGTAAACCAACAGTGCGCGAACTCTCTCTGTCATCGGATTCCTCTCATTGCATCCACCGCGCCCGCGGGTTTGTCAACTGGCCCGTCGCGGTAGAGCAGAATCCGTCGCTTAGTACGCACCACGTGTCTGGCTACTGCAGGACGCTAGCCAAAACCTGTCGTCTGTGACAAATCATTTAAAGTAAACAGGTTAGCCTATGGGTGGGCGATGTAGTAGGCGTCACAATGATGTGTGACGAAGATCACATCTCGTCATGTTGACGAAATACGGTCAGTAGTCTTGGCGGCTGATGCCCAGCTTTCGCATCTTCGAGTTCAAGGTGGTGCGTTTGAGACCCAGCCTTGCCGCGGCACCATTCGGACCAGCGATCTGGCCGTTCGACTCACGGAGCGCGCGCAAAATGTGCTCGCGATCAGCGGCCTCAAGAGTTGAAAGGTTCCTGGAAACCCCTACGGATTCTTCCGCGCCGGCCAATTCCGATAGCGGTACACGGAGCGTAGGGCCGGGAGAAAGAATCACCGCCCTTTCGATGAAGTTCTCCAGTTCGCGGACGTTTCCCGGCCAGTGCCAGCGCTGCAAAACCTGCATAGCGTCGGGCGGAATCGTATCAATCCGCCTATTCATCCGCCGGGCGTGCTTCTGCACAAAATGGTGAACCAAGACCGGGATATCCGCTGCGCGATCGCGCAACGGCACGACCTGGACGGGAAAGACTCTGAGGCGGTAATACAAGTCGCTGCGAAACTGGTGCTCCTTCACCATCTGAGCCAAGTCCCGATTCGTGGCTGCGATCAGGCGGACATCCACGGGAATCGTTCGCGTGCTACCCAGGCGTTCGAACTCTTTCTCCTGCAGGGCGCGCAGAAGCTTGGGCTGAAGTTCCAGGGGAATATCTCCCACTTCGTCGAGGAAGAGCGTTCCCTGATGGGCCAGTTCCAGCCGGCCGATCTTCTGCGAGATTGCGCCGGTAAACGCTCCCTTTTCGTGCCCGAAAAGCTCGCTTTCCAGCAGGCCGCTCGGAATCGCGGCGCAGTTCAGCTTCACGAAGGTGCGCTCGCGGCGCCCGCTCAGGTTGTGGATCGCGCGCGCGATCAACTCCTTCCCGGTGCCGGTCTCGCCCAGGATCAGTACCGTGGCATCGGTGGGCGCCACCGTCTCCACCTGCTTTAAGGTGCGCTTCAGCGCCCGGCTCTCTCCCACGATCTCTTCAAAGTTGTATTCGGTCCGCAGCTCATCTTCCAGGTACGCCTTTTCCTCGATCAGACGATCCTTCAACTCTGCGACCTGGCGGTGGGCCTCTGCATTGTCGATGGCGAGCGCAACCTGACCCGCGACATGAGCGAGAACGCGAACGTCCCGATCGCTGAAAGCGGCTTCACGCTTGCTGCCGATCACGAGTGTCCCCAGCGCCCGGCCACGATTGAGAAGAGGCAGCCAGCACCCCGACTTCAAACCCATCCGGGCCCAAAGATCGACGAACTCCGGTGAGAAGCGCTCCATTTCTTTCGATCCGTTAATCACAAGCGGCTCGCGCGTAACAAAGGCCTCGCCCGCCGGCCATCCTTCGAGCGGTATAGGAGTCCCTTCCGAAAGCGGACCCTCTTTCGGCGGAGTCTCAAGAGCGTGGAGCCGCAACTTGCCGGCGGTTTGGTCATAAAGGGCGAGGTTAATGTAGTCCTCGGCTGTCACCTGGTGGACGCTGGCCGAGATGGCGGCAAAAAGCCGGCGGATATCGAGGCTGGAGATCAGGGTATTGGTCACCTGAAGCAGCAAAGCCTCTTCGCCTTGCTTGCGCTCGGTGAAATCACGCGTAACCTTGGAAAAGCCGCGCAACTCGCCGGACTTGTCGCGCAACGCCGTGATCACCACGTTGGCCCAGAATCGCGAACCATCTTTGCGCAGCCGCCAGCCTTCATCCTCGACTCGCCCCAATTCCACCGCTGCCTCCAACTCCGAGGCAGGCTTGCCGCGCTCGATGTCTTCCGGCGCGTAGAACTTCGAAAAATGTTGCCCGATGATCTCCTCGGCCGCATAGCCCTTGATGCGCTGCGCCGCCGGACTCCAACTGCTCACCCGGCCCTCGCGGTCAAGCGTGAAGATGGCGTAATCCTTCACGCTCTCCACAACCGAGCGCAAGCGCTCTTCGCTCTCGCGCAAGGCATCCTCGGCGCGCTTGCGCGCGCTAACGTCGCGCACCACGGCGAGCACCAGCAAGCCTTCACCGGTTTCAACCGGGCTCAGCATAATGTCCACAGGAAACTCGCTGCCATCGTTCCGCCGGGCATAAAGCTCGAGGCCCGCCCCCATGGAACGGGAACGAGGTTCGGCATGGTAGAGTTCGCGGTGCGCCGAGTGCTTATCCTGAAAGCGCAGCGGCATCAACTCTTCGACCGGTCTGCCAACCAGGTCGCGACGCGCATAGCCGAACATGGTCACGGCTTGCGCGTTTACCTGGATGATAAGTCCCAGTCGATCGGTCACCAGGATGGCGTCTGGGGACGACTCGAAGAGCTTCTCGAAGATTGTTTGGTTATCGGCAGTCAAGGGGTACTTTGGCGACGATGTCAAGCCTCGTGGGGTTTGCCATGATCGGCGGGGGACGTGGTCTGCACGACCTCCGGCCCAGCTTCCTCATTCATCCAGGGCAAACTGCATTTCGCGGGTGTTCGCGACTACCTTGGAGGCGCCGAGAATTTCAAAGCGGACGATCCCTCCGTCATATCCGAAGTCGGCGATGACTCCCGGCTGTACCTCATCGCTTTCCCTGATTCGCTCGTTGCGGAGACTGATCGTCATCGTGTCCGTCTCCGGATCGTAAGTAACCCTCATGGCTTTGTCCCCTTCATATATTTGTCGATTTTTGAAGAGGTGTAAACGGTTATCACAACGTCTTCTGGAGGCGCCTCTTCCATCAGCAGCCGCAGCAGCATCGGCTGTTGAAGCCGAAGATTGAAGTAGCGGCGCACAGAAAACGGTGGGTCTGCCGCGTTGGCAAAGTCATCTCATCGCCGGTCCGAACTCGTTTAGGCTCCGAATTATTCATCGCCGGTCCGAGTTCGCTTAGGCTCGAATTATTCATCTGCCCCTATCTGGTATTACTAACCGGCCCATTTCTCGATTTCTCTCGAATCCGTTGCAACTCCATCAGAAACTCGTCCCGCTCGCGTGCAGATTTGTCCGCTCGGGGCGTCTTCGCACTCACATGGCGCTCGCCCTTGAGAGCCGAATCGCGCAGCGTCCGAATCCACGCGCCGAGCTGCTTCGAAATGCTCTCGGCTCTTGACTTCAAATTCAAGATGCAAGATTCAAGATCGGCGAACGCCGTAATTTTCTGCAGCAGGCACTGCATCGATCTCACTTCGCCCGCCGAGCCGCGCGCCATATAAAGAACAGTCAGAAGCTCCTGCTTCGTTCCCCGTTCAAATCCCTCCGCAATATTGTTGGAGACGGACACGGCTGCACGCTCGATCTGGTCTCTCAGCGAATAGCGTCTTCGAAATGGGGGCGTCTCTGTCATGGCGTAAACAGCGGCTGCCAGATTAATGGCGGCCTGCCAGACCGGCAATTGCTCGAATCGCTCATATTTCATGGGCGCCTCTCATTTCACGCTCTTCAATCTCGAATTTCTCGAATCTTGAATTTTTGAGTCCTGGAAATCTTGAATTCTGATTGTTAAACCCTGAATCTGGAAAGCGTTTTGCCTTACTCGTTCATGCGGTGCCGCGAGCTGCCCGTATACGATGCTCAGGATTCTCAAACTCTCAACGCCACGGCCATCCATTATTCTATCCTCTACGTGCTTCGTGAATAATCCAGGTTAGAAGGTCGCGACATGCCCACCCCGGCATTCATGGCTGCCCGGGTTGCGCCAGAAGCCGTGTCTTCCGGCTCCTAGGAGAGATCGACGATGGCCAGACCCCGCGCTCGGAGGCCGGCGATGTAAGCACGTTCGTGGAAGTCTGCTGCCGATCGGTGCATTCCCGACACCTGGAACCTTGTTATCGAACACCCAAGACCTAGACCCAGCACCTGCCACCTGGCCCCTAACACCTGGTATCTGACACCTCGGAAAAAAAATTTGCTTGACAGAAGCTCAGGCTGGTGGTAAAAAGTGGTCGGCGGTAATGTGTTTGTGAAAATTAGTGGTCTGCGGCCGCCAGATTTGAGCCCGTGTTTAGAGGTATGCACAAGGCGACCGTCGATCCCAAGGGCCGGCTGAAGATCCCTGCCGAGTTCAAGGAGATCATCGATCGCGAGTACGGCCCCAACTTTTACGTCACCAGCTTGCGCGGCGACAAGGTGTGTGTTTATCCGTTCAGCCAGTGGGAGCATATCGAAAAGAAACTAGCGGAGTTGCCCACGATGCATCCTGCGCGCAACAAGTTCCTGGACCGCACGAACTACTGGGGGCAGCAGGCCCAGATGGATTCGCAAGGCCGCGTTCTGATTCCCGCGCAGTTACGCGCCTCGGCGGCAGCCGCAGGCGAGGTTGCCGTGATGGGCTACCCGGACCGGCTGGACGTCTGGAAGAAGGAAAACTTCGATAAGCACCTGGAGGATCAACCGATTACCTCCGAGGACGAGCAAACCTGGAGCGATCTGGGGATCTAATACGTTACGAGCGGCCTTGGTGGCCGCCAACTAACAGCACCCGCAGGGGTTGCTCCGTGAATGGGCAGCCACCAGGGCCGCCCAACGATGACTGAGTCGGACGATGATCGGTGGCGCGGGCAGCCACAAGCGGTACACCAGCCCGTTTTGGTTGAAGAGGTTAAGGAGTTCTTGAATGTACGGCCGGAAGGAGTCTACATCGACGCAACGGTTGGCGGCGGAGGGCATGCGCAGGCGATTCTTAAGCGCCTCACAAGCGGCCGCTTGCTGGGAATCGATCGTGACCCGGCGGCGCTGGCGGTGGCCAAGCGGCGCCTCAGCGCTTTCGGTGACAAGGTCGCATTGATGCAGGGAAACTTCTCTGACATCAACGAGTTGCACGCTACGAGCGGCTTTGCAGCCGCTGACGGCGTATTGGCTGACCTCGGCTTGAGTTCGATGCAACTTGCGGACGTCTCGCGCGGCTTCAGTTTCAACGCCGAAGGACCGCTCGATATGAGGATGGATCCGGCAAGCGAAACGTCGGCGGCGGATTTGGTGAACTACGCGGGCGAGCGCGAGCTCGCCGATGTGATTTTCAAGCTTGGAGAAGAGCGCCACTCGCGCCGTATAGCGCGAGCTATTATGAGGGCCCGGCCGTTTCGAACATCCACCGAACTGGCGCAGGTGGTGACGCGAGCGATCCCCTCTCGGCCGGGCCCCCACCAGATTCATCCGGCGACGCGGACTTTTATGGCTTTGAGGCTGGCCGTGAACCACGAACTCGACAATCTGGAGCAGTTTCTGGCCAGGGTACTCGGCGTGATGTCGAGCGGCGGGCGCGTGGCGGTGATCAGCTTTCACTCGCTGGAAGACCGCATGGTGAAGCAGTCATTCGCCACCTGGCAGCGGGATGGACGCGCCAAGGTACTGACCCGCAAAGTGGTGCGGCCTGGAGAAGACGAACTCAGCGCGAATCCGCGCTCGCGAAGTGCGAAGCTCCGCGTGGCTGAGAAAACGTAGGGGCGGCCCTTGTAGCCCGCCCTATTCGCTCAGCAAACCCTGTGCGTGCTGTTAGTAGGGCAGCCACAAGGGCCTGCCCTACGTCTCAGATCAGATTGGAGAAAGTGACTATGGCCACCGCAGCGCGATCGCTCCCAGCGCACCGACATCGGCCGCCTCGTGCTCCCATCGCGGGCCGCGCTCCGCTGCGCGAGGTCTACTTTGTGAAACACATCGATAACTCCCGAATTGTGCGCGAGGTCGACGGCGCCAAGCGTCGTGAATGTTATGCGCTAGTGGGATTGTTGGCGCTGGGTTTTGCACTTTCATTTATCTACGCGTGGCAGCATTTTCAGTGTGTGCGTTACGGCTACCAGATTGAGCAATTGCGTCAACAGCAGCATGCGCTGGCGGAGTGGAATCGCGGTCTCAGGCTTGAGGAGGCATCCCTTGAGGATCCGAAGCTCATTGACACGGAGGCCCGAACCCAGCTTGGGCTGAGGGAGCCTGACCCGCGCCAAGTGCTGCGGTTTGATCAGCCTCGCAACGGACAGACGAACGTGGGTGAGCCCCAATTGGCCGAGAGCGGTTCCGGCGCTGGCGCACTCTGGGCATGGCTAGGGCATGTAGCCGGCTTGAATCCTCGAGGACGGGCCGGTCCGTGACTGGTGCCGTTAACAGCGGCGTAGCAGCGGGAGGGGGAACAGGCTGGTATCGCGAAATCGCACTCGGGATTCGGAGCACGGGAAGCTTCTTCGATGCATCCCGCGTTAAGGAACGACGAGTGAGGAGTCCCGAACTCCGATTCGCGGGGTCCCGTCAGAAAAAGGAATGCGCCGCTCGTCCTCGCCTCGCCGGTCATCGGCCAGCAGTCCAGCGATCTCAGTTCAGCGCGTCATGGTGTTTGGAGCCTTCCTCGGGCTCTGGATTCTTGTCATCCTGGGCCGCCTCTACGGGCTTCAAATCATCGGCTACGTCAAGTGGGTTTCCAAGGAACAAAAGCAACAAGAGCACACCGTCCTCCTACCTCCTCAGCGCGGCACGATCTTTGACCGGGCTCACCGCCCCCTGGCAATGAGTCTGCCGGTAGATTCGGCATTCGCCATGCCCGGCGAGATTCCTGACGTCAGCGTTACCGCACGCCTCCTCGCCCCGGTGCTGGGCGTGGACGCCACGGATCTCGAGGGCCGGCTGCAGAACCTACACTCCTTCTGCTGGATCAAGCGTGACATTTCGACCAACATCGGGGCGCGCCTGCGGAGCCTCGACCTGCGCGGCATCTACTTTCAGAAGGAGATGAAGCGCTTCTACCCCAAGGGACCTCTGGCGGCCGACGTCATGGGGTTCGTGGGGCTCGACGATCGCGGCTTGGCTGGGCTCGAATATGGCTTGAACAACGTGATCGGCGGCCGGCCGAGTTACGTTCTGGTGGACCAGGACGCCCGGCGGCACAGTTTCCATTCGAGTGCGGGCAAGGGTGAGTCCGGGACCGATGTCGTCCTGACCCTCGATGAAAATATCCAATTCATTGCGGAAAGAGCATTGGCGGACGCTGTCGAGGAGCACCAAGCTGCGGGTGGCGTGGTGATTGTTGAGAATCCGGCCACCGGAGAAATCCTGGCGATGGCCAGCCAACCGACTTTTGACCCCAACAACTTTGAAGGCGCCACGCCTGAGCAGCGCAAAAATCTAGCCATTCAATGGGTATACGAACCCGGATCGATGTTCAAGCTCGTGACGTACTCGGCCGCCCTGGAGGAGGGCTTGATCTCGCCCGACGAGACCATTGACTGCCAAGGCGGCTCGATCACGCTTGACGGGCACGTGATCCACGATGATAACGAGCACTTTGGTGTTCTCACTGTCGAGCAGGCTCTGGCCCACTCAAGCGACGTCGCAGCCGTCAAGATCGGATTGCGGCTCGGGCAGGAAAGGCTTTACCAGTACATTCGCCGCTATGGGTTCGGATCCCGAACTGGGATCGAACTGCCAGGTGAGGAGGAGGGACTGCTTGAGCCGGTGAGTCGTTGGTCAGGACTCTCGATCGGCGCGATTTCCATAGGCCAGGAGATTGGAGTAACGGCGCTCCAGATCATCAGCGCGTACTCGACCATCGCCAACGGCGGGGTTCTGCATCCACCGCGCATCATTGAGAGCTTGGTGGAGGGCTCCTCAGTGACCGCTCCGCAAGAAGGCCCGAGCCGCCGCGTGGTCAGCGAACGAACGGCCGAGCTGATGAAGCACATGTTTATGGAGGTGGTGGAAGAGGGCACCGGTAAGAAGGCGCAGTTGAGCGGCTATTCTGCCGGAGGTAAGACGGGTACCGCACAGAAGATTATCAACGGCAGATACTCCCACAGCAGCCACGTGGCTTCCTTCGTCGGTTTCGCTCCGGTGGATCACCCGGCGATCACGGTGCTGGTGTCGATTGACTCTCCGGCGGGCCAATATCATGCCGCCGAAGTGGCCGCGCCCATTTTCAAGGAAGTGGCCGAGCAGACTTTGGCATCTCTAAATGTGCCGAAGGACCGCCCTGTGACCTTGGTGGCTGAAAGCAAAGCTGCCGTCATACCTCAGCAAGATCCAGGCAGCCGAGTCGACAAGCCCGATAGCGTCGCGGCGCAGGCTGTCCCCGAACGGCCTGCAAGGGAGGATTCGCGAGCGGCGGCTTCCTCAACGGATCCGGCCGGCGGGGACCTCAAGCCCGTCGCGCTCACAAGTGACGCGACCCCGCCCGAAGGCACAGTGGTGCTTGAAAAGGGACCTCTCACCACGGTCCCTGACTTCACCGGTCTGGCAGAGCGTGCGGCGGCGCGTGAATGCAACGCAGATGGATTGGAACTGGTCATGTCTGGTAGCGGACTCGCGTCGCAACAGGACCCTCATGCAGGCTCGAAAGTGCCGTCGGGAAGCAAGGTGCGAGTGTGGTTCAGTCGCTAGGAAAGTTGAAGAGTCGAAAGTTGAAAGGTTAGGGAGTCAAAGCGGTGAGCGCTCTCGAAGCACCATTGCCGAGCGGGAGCGTGGGCAGCTCGTCGCTCTTCAACTGCCTGACTCCTTCGGATTAAGGTTGACGGATGAAGCTGTCAGATCTGATGCGCAGGATTCCAGAGGCCGAGTTCGGTCTGGATCCGGATTTGGAAATCCGTTCATTGGATTACGACTCCCGCCGGGTACAGCCCGGGGGCCTCTTCTTTGCCATTCACGGTGAAAAGGCTGATGGCCACGCCTTCATTCCGCAGGCCCTGGCGCGCGGAGCGGTTGCCATCGTCAGCGAGCGGGCAGTGCCCGGCGAGCGCTCGGGATCACTGCAATTAACCGTCCCCTGGGTACACGTGCCACGAATCCGTCGGGCCCTGTCCGCCGCCAGTCGTGCCTTTTACGGCTATCCGGAGAAGGCCCTCCGTCTGGTGGGGATCACGGGGACCAACGGGAAAACCACCACGGCATATTTGCTGGAGAGCATCTTTCAGGCTGCGGGCCTGACCACCGGGATGTTCGGAACCATCGAGTATCACGTGGCAGGACAGACGCTTCCCGCCGTTAACACTACCCCGGAGTCGCTCGATCTTGTCCGCAACCTCTCGGAGCTCGAACGCGCGCGGGCGTCCATAGTGGTCATGGAAGTCTCGTCTCACGCTTTGGCACAGGAGCGAGTTTGGGGATTTCCCTTCGCCGCCGCGATCTTTACGAATCTCACCCGTGACCATCTCGACTACCACCAAACCATGGAGGACTACTTCCAGGCGAAACGCCGCCTTTTCGAAGGAATCGGCGCGGCTGCGCCCGGCCTCGCGGCAATCAACATCGACGATCCTTGGGGAGCGCGCTTGCTCGAACTGGCTTTTCCTCGCCTGGTAACGTTTGGCATGAGTCCCGAAGCGAATGTTCGTCCCAAGCAGTATAGTACGGACGCGTCCCGCATTCGAGCCACGCTCCTGACGCCCGAGGGGCCGCTGGATATCGAATCCGAGCTTACCGGGCGGCCCAATTTCATGAACATCATGGCGGCGGTGGCAGCGGCACAAGGCCTGGGGATTGCCGGCCAGGCGATCGAGCAGGGGGTTCAGGCGCTTCGTCACGTTCGGGGCCGGTTCGAACGCGTCGAAGCAGGGCAACCGTTCCTTGTCGTCATCGATTACGCCCACACGGACGACGCCTTGCGGAATGTCCTCACGACCGCGCGTGAACTCACCCGGCGGCGCTTGATTGTGGTGTTCGGGTGCGGAGGAGATCGCGACCGCTCAAAGCGGCCTCTCATGGGAGAGGCCGCGGGGTCACTCGCAGACGTGGTCGTGCTGACTTCCGATAATCCCCGCAGCGAAGATCCCCTTGCGATCATCAACGATGCTCTGGTCGGTGTGCAGAAGACGGGCAAGCCGTGTATCTTGGAACCGGATCGTGGCACAGCTATTCGTCAAGCTCTGGACCTGGCGCACGACGGCGACACGGTGGTGGTCGCCGGGAAAGGCCACGAAACCTATCAGGTGTTTAAGGACCGGACGGTTCCCTTTGATGATCGCGAGGTAGCTCGACAGGCGCTCGCGAGTCTGGGGCATACAGGAGCGTGAAGGCCAATCCGACGCAGCCTAGAGCGGGCTACGGAACGATTGTCAGGGCGTGCTCTGGGAGGGCGGTGATTCAGCCCCGTCCTTCGAGGCCGCGAAATTGGTTGTTCTGTGCTCGGCGTGACAACACAGGCGAATACCGATGGACCTTTCGCTGGGCGAAGCCGCCGCCATCCTTGGCTCAGTCTCGGGAGCGCCCGAGCGTGTCGCTAAGAACTATTCGATCGATACCCGTACGCTCGCGACTGGAGCACTCTTTTTCGCGTTGCACGGTCCGAACTTTGATGGCCACTCGTTCGTAGCACGAGCGCTGGAACACGGAGCTGTGGGTGCGGTTGTGGAACGCAACTGGGCGGCAACAGCGCCTGCGAGTCTCCGGCCCGTGCTGATTCCGGTCCCGGATACGGTTTCGGCCCTACAGGACCTCGGCCGGGCGGTTCGTCACGAGTGGGGGCGTCCGCTGATCGCGGTGACAGGTAGCACCGGCAAAACTACGACCAAAGAACTGATCGCTGCGGCGCTCGGTACGCGCTACAGCGTTCACAAATCGGTCGAGAATCTGAATAATCACTTGGGTGTGCCGCTGACCCTTCTGGACCTGTCCACGCGGCACGATGTGGCTGTGCTCGAAATGGGAATGTCTCACGCCGGAGAGATCGCTCATCTTGCCCGGATCGCAGGCCCGACTGTCGGAGTGGTTACGAATGTGGCGCCGGCACACCTGGAATTCTTTGACTCCGTGGATGCCATCGCGGCGGCGAAGCGCGAACTCATTGAAAATCTGGTTCCGCCTTCAACCGCAGTTCTCAATTATGACAATGAAAGGGTACGCGCCTTCGGCGACGGCTTCTCCGGACGAGTGATCTCGTATGGATTCGAATCGGGGGCTGACTTTCGGGCTAGTCAGTTCCGTTTAAGTGTCGAAGAAAATGGATTGGTGACAAGTGTCTTTAGGGTTCGCGGGCCCGATCTTGACATGGAATTCCGGCTGCCCTTGCCCGGCCGGCACAACGTGGAGAACGCGCTGGCTGCCGTTGCCGTGGGGCGTCTCATGGATGTTTCCGGAGAGCCCATGGCCGAGGCGATCGCCGCGTTCACTCCCTTGCGCCGCCGCGCGGAGGTGCTGCGGCTGGCTGCGGGCATAACTCTGATCAACGATTGCTACAATTCCAATCCCCGTGCATTCGACCAGATGCTCGATTTGCTGCGAGATTGGCCGGGGGCAGCGCGGCGGGTTGTGATTGCCGGTGAGATGCTGGAGCTTGGCTTCTCATCGCCCGAGTTGCATCGCGCCGCAGGCCGCAAGTGCGCGTCGAGCGCTGTCGACTGGTTGCTGGCAGTCCAGGGAGATGCTCAGATGATGGTGGAGGGTGCGGTGGAGGCGGGCTTGCCGCGTGACCGAACCCGCTTCTTCAGTGAGGCAGGTGAGGCCGGTCGCTTCGGCCGGTCCATCATGCAGCGCGGAGACGTTATCTTGGTGAAGGGCTCGCGCGGCGTGCACTTAGAGCGAGCCGTCGAAGAATTGGCTCAAGATTAGCAGTCTGCAGCACCGCCGGATCGGCAACGACGCGGAAGATAATCGATGTTTTATTTCCTGTATCTCAAATTTTACAGCCATCATCACGCCTTCAACCTACTCCGCTACATTACTCTTCGAACTGCCTTCGCCAGCATTACAGCGCTGTTACTCTCGATCCTGGCCGGGCCAACTACCATCCGCAGGCTGAAGAATTTTCAGATCGGGCAGTTCATTCGCGAGGAAGGGCCTGAGTCACACAAGGCCAAAGCCGGCACTCCCACCATGGGCGGAGTCCTCATCAATTTATGCATTCTGATACCCACGCTCCTGTGGACGGACCTGAGCAATGTCTTCGTCTGGCTGGTTCTGGCGGCCACTCTGGCATTTGGAGCGATTGGTTTCTGGGATGACTATCAGAAGGTCCGGCACCGCCAGAATCTCGGACTTACGGGCCGCACCAAGATGTTTTTGCAGATCCTGGTGGGGTTTCTTTTTGGTGTGGCGCTGATGCTGCTTACTGCGGCCGGCCATTACTCCACGAATCTCACCTTTCCCTTCTTCAAGCAAATTCATCCGAGCTTCCTCATCTCGCCTCTTTTGAGCAAGCCCTGGGCCTATCCCGTGGCTTTTCTGCCGTTCCTGATATTTGTGACCTTTCTTTTGGTCGGCTCATCGAACGCAGTAAACCTTACGGACGGCCTCGACGGACTGGCCATCGGTTGTGTGATCATCTCCGCTTCGGCCCTCACGTCGCTCACCTACGTGGCAGGGAACGCCGTCTTAGCGGGGTATCTGGATGTGGAGCATCTACCGGGCGTTGCCGAGCTGACGCCCTTCTGCGGCGCCATGGTGGGAGCCAGCCTCGGTTTTCTTTGGTACAACGCCTATCCGGCTGAGATCTTCATGGGTGACGTGGGGTCGCTCTCACTCGGCGGCTCCATCGCGGCGGTGGCCGTCATCATCAAGCAGGAACTGCTGCTGCCTTTCATTGGCGGCATTTTCGTGGTGGAAGCTCTCTCGGTGATTCTGCAGGTGGGGTGGTTCAAGGCCACCGGCGGACGGCGCATCTTCCGCATGGCACCCCTTCACCACCATTTTGAGCTCGAAGGATGGAAGGAATCGAAGATCATCGCTCGCTTCTGGATCGCGGCTCTGGTCTTCTCGCTGTTCGCGCTGACGACGCTCAAGATCAGGTGAAGTCAGTGCTGTTCCGCCTCTCTCGGTCGCGGTAGAATGCAGAGTGTTCAGCCGCAGTTCACCGGGCAGCGTCCCCGGGCGGCAACCCATATAAGCGCAAGCCGTGAGCAAAGAAAAATCGCTTCGAGCCCGATGGCAGAATCCTGCGGGAAAACGCGTCCTGGTGGTGGGCCTTGCCCGAAGCGGACGCGCAGCCGCAGAGTTCTTTCACGCACGGGGCGCTGTGGTGACGGTGTCGGACGCGCGTCCACCCTGGGCTTTTGGCTCTGAGATCTCGGACCTGCTGGCCCGAAAGATCGGTGTGGAATTTGGACAGCACGGCGTCGACACCTTCCTTCGTCAGGACCTGATCGTCACCAGCCCGGGTGTGCCCTGGGATCTTCCTGCGCTGGCCGCAGCACGCGACCGGGGCATTCCCGTGGTGGCCGAAGTGGAAGCCGCGAGCTGGTTCCTGCGCGGCAGACTGGTGGGAGTAACCGGTTCCAACGGCAAGACCACCACCACTTCGCTCATCGGGCGGATGCTCGAGGCCTCCGGCTACGCCACGTTCGTGGGAGGCAACATCGGCGTTCCCATGATCTCGATGGTTGAGCAAACGAACGACGCAAGCGTCACCGTGGTTGAGCTCAGCAGCTTTCAGCTTGAAGGAACCGAATGTCTGCATCCGGATGTGGCCGTCATCCTGAACATCACCCCAAACCACTTGGACCGGCACCCCTCCTTTGAGGCCTACCTTGAGGCCAAAGCGCGTATCTTTCGGAACCAGACTGAGTTGGATTACACCGTGCTGAACGCCGACGACCCTACCACGGCCGGCCTGGCAGAACGTACTCATGGCCAGACGATCTTTTTCAGCAGGACGCAGCAACTTCCGGGCGGACTGATGGTTTCCGGCGGCCAAGTTGTGTACAGGATTCTGCACCTGGAGCGCGACTTGTTTTCGCCGCGCGACGTCAAGCTGCGCGGCGGCTTCAATCTGGAGAACGTGCTGGCCGCTTCGGCTGCCGCTTGCGTCCTGGGAGCGGATTTCGATGCGATTGCGCGTGCGGTGCACGAGTTTCGCGGCGTCGAGCACCGCCTCGAACTGGTGGGTGACGTGTCGGGAGTTGAATTTTATAACGACTCCAAGTCTACCAGCGTTGACGCCACGCTGAAAGCCGTTGGCGCTTTCGAGCGTGGAGTTCACCTCATTCTGGGCGGCAAGGACAAAGGCGCCCCATACGCCCCCCTTATTCCTCTCCTGAAGAGTCGCGTTCGCGAAGTGCTGGTGATAGGCGCGGCGTCAAAGCGCATCGCGCAAGAGCTGAGCGGAACCGCTGATCTGGAGGAGGTTGGAGACTTGGAGAGGGCCACCCGCACCGCCTTCAGCAGGGCGCGGCCGAGCGAGGTGGTTCTGCTCTCGCCGGCTTGTTCCAGCTACGATCAATTCCACGACTTCGAGGAACGTGGCCGCAAGTTCAAGGCGCTGGTGGAAGAACTGGCGCGAGAAGCGAGTGAGGGCCGCACACGCCTGCCGCCTTTTGAGCTGAAACCCTCCATTCCAGCCCTCAAAGCACAACCTCGGACGGTCCTCGCCACTGAGGATGGGGTCCGAATGCCGGGGAATGCCGCAGCGAAAACGACTCCGGAAATCGCCGCCGCGGCAGACTCTGCGGCAGCGACTAATCAGCAGCCGTCCACGCCAAGCTCATCGATCGCCGAGCCTGCGGATCACCGGCGGGAGCACCTAGAGATTGGCACAGAGGCAGATTCTGCGGGCGGTAAGGAAGCCGAGGCTCCCGTGGGAGTTACAGCACCTTTGGCTGAGGATCTGGAGACACCGGCTAGCGAGAGCGCTGAACCGGTTATTGGCCGTCCCGAACGAATCTATGTGTACGAGCTTGACGCCGAGGTGCGCCCGCCGCTTGACCTGGACACTGAAGTCTCCATCGATGACGTCGTTCTTGACCGGCTTCCACAGTCTTCTGAGGCCGCTCCCGCGCACCGAGGGGTCGACGACGAGCCCCTCTTCTTTGAGATTACTGAGGCCAGTCTGAAAGGCCCTCGGCAGCGCCTCAAGCCTCCTGAAGTGAAGGCTGATGCATCACGGGGCGCCACGCTCCCCAAGAAATGAATTAGAAAGTTCAGCACCGGATATTCATGGCGAGAAAACTTCAGTCTGACAAGATCCTGTTCGGCGTCGTGGTGGTGTTGGTGCTCTTTGGAGCGCTGATGGTCTATAGCGCTTCGGCGGTCATGGCCGCTGAGCGTTACGGCAGCAGCTACTATTTTGTGGAGCGGCAGCTCATTTGGGCCGCAGTGGGACTCGTGGCCATGGTCGCGTTGATGGGCTTTGATTATCGCCGCCTTCAGAACTCTTTGATTGTGTTCCCAGCGGTCGCGCTGGAGTTGATCCTGCTCATCGGCGCACTTCTCTCCGGGAGCAGCCACAACGCACATCGCTGGCTTCACCTGGGACCGGTCAGCTTCGAGCCTTCCGAGTTTGCCAAGCTTGTGCTGGTAATTTTCCTGGCCTACTTTCTCGAGTCCCGGCGCGGCCAGGTGAATGATATTCCGCATACGCTGGCTCCCTTGGGTCTATTGACCGGCCTCACGGTGGCGCTGGTGCTGAAGGAACCGGACCTCGGAACCTCGCTGGCAATCCTGTTTGTCGTCGCCGCCATGCTGTTCGTTTCGGGACTCAAGACGGCCTACTTTGGTATACCGCTGGCCTGCGCCGCGCCCATGTTTTATCTTCTCGTTTATCGCGTGCCCTACCGATGGAACCGCATCGTGGCCTTTATGGATCCCGACAAGGACCCGCTGGGCAAGGGCTTTCAAGCGCTGCAGGCCAAGATCGCCGTGGCCACGGGCGGCATCACCGGTGTGGGCTTAATGGAAGGAAAGCAGAAACTGTTTTATCTGCCGGAGCCGCACAACGATTTCATCTTCGCGGTCATTAGTGAAGAGCTAGGTTTCGTGGGTGCGCTGCTGGTGGTGGCGCTCTTCGGGGTGATTCTCTGGCGCGGCCTGCGAGCCGCGTCGCGGTGCCCGAATGACTTCGGGCGGCTGCTGGCGGTCGGATTGACAACCATGCTGGTGGGCCAGGCACTTGTTAACATGAGCGTGGTGCTGAGCCTTCTGCCCACGAAGGGCATTCCGTTACCGCTGATCAGTTACGGGGGCTCCGCGCTGCTCATGGATCTGGTGGCAGTGGGCATTCTGTTGAACATCTCTCAACATGCCACTTGAGATGAAGCCCGGCTGCGGAAAAACGAGGGCCAATGGAAGAATGGAATTTCGGTCTCGGAAGGGCGGGGTTTCAACCGGTTTCAACCAGGCTTCAGCCCCGCCGTACCGACGCCCAAGATTGAGTTTTTGAAAATGGTCTGGGACGCGCTTCACGGCGGGGCTGAAGCCCCGCCCTTCCGGGGCGCGTCCTAGCCGTTTTGCCGCAGCTTCTTGGAGGAAGCAACCATCCCGAACGGTTCCGAAGATTCACTGCGCGTGCTTGTTGTGGCCGGCGGCACCGGCGGTCACATTTTTCCGGCGCTGGCAGTGGCGGAAGAGCTTTTGAGCCGCCGGAATTCCTATCTCTCAGAAGAGGTACGTTTCCAGTTTCTGGGCACAACACGGGGCCTGGAGACGCACTTGATTGAATCGTCGGGGTTTCCCTATCGCGCGCTCACGGCCGCAGGACTGAAAGGCATTCGGGGATGGCGCCGTCTGAAGAACGCCTCGGTGTTACCGACGACTTTTCGTGAAGCCTTCGATGCTCTGCGGAGTTTTCAACCTGACGTCGCGCTAGGCCTGGGCGGCTATGTTGCCGGCCCGGTGCTGCTGGAGGCAGCGCTGATGCGCATTCCAACCGTGTTGGTGGAGCCCAACGCTGCGCCCGGGTTCACGAATCGCGCGCTTGCCCGGTTCGTGACGCGGGCTGCAATTGCGTTTGAGCCGACTGCACGCTACTTCGGCTCCAAGGCTTGCCTCACCGGATTGCCCGTGCGAAAGGCGTTCTTCCAGGTTACGCCTCCGGAGCACCGGTCGCCGTTTACGATCCTGGTGTTCGGCGGCAGCCAGGGTTCGGCTGCGCTCAATCGTTGCCTTGTGGAGAGCCTGCCGCTGCTGGCTTCGCGGCCGTTACGTGTGATTCACCAGACCGGCGAGCGTGAAGCCGACCCTGTGCGCGAGGCTTACAAGCAGTCTGGTGTACCGGCAGACGTGGTGCCTTTCATTGATGACATGCCCGCTGCGTTCGCTCGTGCGCACCTTGTGGTGTCGCGCGCCGGCGCCAGCACGGCGGGGGAACTCGCGGCTGCGGGAAAAGCGGCAGTGCTGGTTCCGTTTCCTGGCGCCACTGACCAACACCAGCTTGGAAACGCACGGGCGCTGGAGCGCGCCGGCGCAGCACGCGTGCTGGAACAGAGCCTGCTCACACCTCAGCGTCTGGTGAGAGTAATCGATGAGCTCATCGCCTCGCCCGAGCGGCTCGCGGCCATGGAACAGGCGGCGCGAAGCCTGGCGCGCCCTGACGCCGCAGCGCGCATTGCCGACTTGATTGAAGCACTCGGCAAAGGACGCCGTCAAAAGAGGAAAGGATAAGCGTCGGTGAGCACACAAGAGTTTGGCCGAATGCTCGGCAGAGTTCGCAGAGTTCATTTCGTGGGCATCGGCGGTATCGGCATGAGCGGTATCGCGGAGGTGTTGCTGAACCTAGGCTTTACGGTATCGGGTTCTGACTTGAAGGCGACTCCGGTCACTGACCGCCTGGTCCGGTTAGGTGCGCGTTTCAATGAGGGACACGCAGCCGGCCACGTGCAAGGCGCTCAAGTGGTGGTGATCTCTTCCGCAGTGCGACTCGACAACCCCGAGGTGCTGGAGGCCACGAGCCTTGAGATTCCCGTGATCCCGCGTGCCGAGATGCTCGCCGAATTGATGAGGATGAAGTTCAGTGTGGCCGTGGCAGGGGCTCACGGGAAGACCACTACGACTTCCATGATCGCGCTGATGCTGTCGGAAGCGGGGCTTGATCCCACGGCCGTCATCGGCGGGCGGCTTGACGCCTTCGGGTCAAGCGCGCGTCTTGGCAAGGGTGAACTGATGGTGGTGGAAGCGGACGAAAGTGATCGCTCATTCCTGCAGTTGCTGCCCTCGATTGCGGTGGTCACCAATATCGACCGTGAACACCTCGAGCACTATCGCGATATCGATGAGATCATCTCCGCATTTGCGGCTTTCATGAACCGCGTTCCGTTCTACGGAGCGGTGATCGCCTGCGTTGATCCTCCTTGGCGAGAATATCTTGAGCGTGTTCGGCCGGAACTTCGGCGGCGTCTCGTGACCTATGGAATCGAAGCGGGCGCGGACGTCACGGCCAGTTCAATTGTCACCGACCCTGCCGGTTCTGAGTTTGACATCATAGTGAGGGGCCGCACGCTCACCCGGCTGAAGCTTGGCGTACCCGGGCGGCACAATGTGCAGAATGCCCTGGCAGCGGCGGCCGTGGGCCTGGAGCTTGATCTCGGCGCGGACGAAATCGAGCGCGGACTCGCGCGCTTTCGCGGCGCCGACCGCCGGTTTCAGGTAAAGGCGCAGCTTAGCGGCATCGCCGTGGTGGATGATTACGGACACCATCCCGCTGAAATCCGGGCTACTCTCGCTGCCGCCCACGAATGGGGCGCCAAGCGCATCTGGGCCGTCTTTCAACCCCACCGCTACACCCGCACCAAGTTCCTCATGGACGATTTCGCCCGCTGTTTCGACGGCGTCGAGCGCGTTTTCGTGATGGACATCTATCCTGCCAGCGAGGCTCCGATTCCGGGCATCACATCGCAGAACCTGGTAGCGAGGATGCACCAGCTTGGGCTTGGCCAGGCGCAATATGCGCCGTCGGAGGAAGCGTTGCTGACGGAGATCATCCCCGAATTGCGAGCAGGCGATATGGTTCTGACCATCGGAGCCGGCAACGTCTGGAAAGTAGGAGAGGCGCTGGCCCGGGATTTGGCGGGTGTAGCAAATCGAACGGTCGGATGCTCGAGTACGAAGGATGAGGAATGAGAAATGCCTGGGAGCGCGGGCGTCTCGCCCGCCGAAGCAGTCGAAGAGTCGAAAGTTCAAAGTCGAAAGTGAACCCTACCAGGCTTCTGGCTTTCGACCTTCGACGTTCGACTGTCAACTGATACGGCGGGCGAGACGCCCGCGCTCCCAGGCTGTCGCTGAGGCATCGGAGGAGCAGTAAAGGGCGATATGGCGCGTTCAGACGAAGAAGGATTCGAGAGCCCATCCGTTTACCGGCGGCGCCAAAAGGTGGTTGCTGTTTCGCGGCGTCGCGTCGGTTCGCGGATGAGGTGGGCGGCGAAAGCCGCAGCCTTCATTGTCGGCGCCGCCTGCCTGGCGGCGGTGGCCGCCTGGTATGTGCGAGGTTCGTCGCGCTTCGATCTTTCCGGACCCGATTCGGTCATTCTCATCGATAATCATTTCGTGTCGCAAGCCGATATCGCCAGCGCGATTGGAGCGGGGGCAGAGCCGAATCTGTTCCGTCTTTCCCTCGATGACGCCCGGCACGAGGTTGAAGCTATCCCCTGGGTTCAGTCTGCGAGTCTACGACGCGTCTTTCCGAATTACCTCCAGGTTGAAGTGACTGAACGCAAGCCGGTCGCCTATGTCAACACCGGCGACGGGTTGAAGCTGGTGGACCGGGAAGGTGTGCTGCTCGAAAAACCGCCCGAGGCAGCCTTTGACTTTCCCGTCGTTACCGGAATTGATAGCTCGATGAGTGCTGCGGACCGCAAGGCTCGCCTTGCCCTTTTTGACCGATTCGAGCAAGAATTGAAATCGCAGGTCGGCGGAGCGGGGTGGCTGGTCTCAGAGGTTGATCTCTCCGACGATGGGGACCTGAAGGCGCTCCTGGTTCAAGGCCGCGAAACCATTCTGGTGCATTTCGGCAATCGTGACTTTGGAGAGCGGTTCCGGACGTTTTTGACGCTGCTCCCGCAGATCCAAAGCGCCACCGCCAACGTGGACTCCGTTGATTTGCGCTATCGGGGTCAGGCGGTGGTAAGCCCCAAGCCGCCTGCGGGTGAGGACGCGGCTAATGCTGCGAGACCGGCACCGGTGGCTGCGGTGAGAGGAGAAAGCTCTGCGGGACACGCTGCTTCCCCCGCCAAGAGAGCGCGAGCGGTGAAATGATTTCGGGACACAGCGAGGCCGCGGGTGACAATGCGCGAAGCGCCATGGAGTGCGGCAGCTTGCTGCCGCTTTCATTTCGCGAGCTTGCTCGCGGCCATGCATACCCCTTGTGGGCAGAAGGGCCGCCACGCGGCCCGCAAGCTGCCGCTTTGGCCCCGCGATCTTGCTCGCGGCCATGCCCTCAGGAAGCGTACAAGCCGGGGCCGGCCAGCAAGCTGGCCTGAAGAAAGCGGCAGCAAGCTGCCGCACTCCAAAGCGCCTGCGGCGCTTCAGGGTAAGCTGGAGAAGCAGTCGCTTCGACAGTCGCGTGCGGCTCCTATCTTCGAGGCTGAGCAAGGTCGAAGCCGCGGAGTGACAGTTGTGACGAGTTATTTTACGGTCTCGTCGGACGAGGTCTAGCCCGATTCGGCACCGATTTGTGCGGTCGCCGGTACGCAATCTGGCTTTAAGGTTTATGGCGCGCAGAATCCCCTACGTAGCGGGTCTGGATCTTGGGGACAGCAAGACGTGCGTTGTAGTGTGCCGTCCTGGGGAAAAGGGCAAGCTGGAACTGGCCGGCCTGGGAGTGGCTGAGTCACGGGGCTGGCGCAAGGGCGCCATCAATGACTTCGACTCGGCTGTGCTGGCCATCAAGAAGTCCGTGGAAATCGCCGAGGATGCGGCCGGCTTCTCCGTCGACACCGCCTATGCCGGCATCGGCGGCCTTGACCTCCAAGGTGTGAATTCCACGGGCGCGATCGCCTTGGGCCCGCGCGGCCGCCAGGTGGTGCCGCAGGATATCCGAAAGGTATTTGAGGCCGCTCAGGCTATTCAAATGCCCCCCGAACGGCGGCTAATCCACGCCGAGCGTCAGGAATATCTGTTGGATTCGCAGAATGGCATCCGCAATCCGGCCGGGATGGTGGGAACGCGCCTCGATGTCAGCGTGCATCTGGTGACGGCGTCCACTCTCGCACATGACAATCTGGTGACTGCTGTCAATCGCGCCGGGATTGCAGTCAAGGACACCGTGCTCGAGCCGCTGGCCGATGCCGAGGCCTGTCTCACCACCGACGAACGCGAGCTCGGCGTGGCCTTGCTCGATATCGGGCGGGGTTCGTCAGAACTGGTGATCTATCACGAGGGAAGCCTCCGTCACACATCCTCAATTCCGGTGGGCGGAGAATATTTCACCAATGATGTGGCCGTGGGTTTGCGCACTCCGGTTCCGGAGGCGGAGCGTCTTAAGCTAGCCTGGAATGACGGTGAAGCTGCCGAGCCTGGGAACGGGCTTGAGGTACAGGGCGTTGGCGGACGGCCGCCACGCGTGGTGGATGGAGCCATGCTGAAGGAGATTCTCGAGCCTCGCGCCGTCGAACTGATGGAGCTTACCGCAGCCGAACTGGCGCGCTCCCACTTCGATCGCCAACTCCGGGCCGGAATGGTCCTGGTGGGGGGCGGAGCCAAACTCTCCGGGCTGGTCCCTGTGGCCGAGCGCACGCTGGAGATGCCGGTGCGGATCGGCAGACCGTCGGGCATCGAAGGTGGGGATGAGTCTCTGTCCGATCCGGCGTTTGCTACCGGCGTAGGGTTGGTGATTTGCGGTTACCGTCGTCACTTGCTTGAGGATTCGGCGGACGAAGGTTGGACGGTGCGACTGAAGAAGATTTTCGGCAGCGGCAACGGTGAGTGACCGGCGTGACGGCGACGACGAAAGCCGGAATGTTGTTGATGGGTATCTGAAGAAATCCCTGGGAGCGCGGGCGTCTCGCCCGCCGTCGATGCTGAATCATTGAGAGCAGCCCCAAGGGCGGGCGAGACGCCCGCGCTCCCAGATTTTTTCACACGTTCCTCGTTGGGGAGAGGAGGACACATGCCCGACGGTTCTGAAAACGGTGATCTCCGGGTGGGTTTCAGCGATGAGGCGCGGCAAGGCGCCAAGCTCAAGGTGATTGGCGTTGGCGGGGGAGGCGGCAACGCCGTAAACCGGATGATTGCCGCCCAGGTCGAGGGCGTCGAGTTCATGGTGGCGAACACGGACCGTCAGGCGCTGAGCGCCTCGAACGCCCCCGTGAAGATCCAGCTTGGAGCCAAACTCACTAAAGGCCTTGGGGCCGGCGCGAATCCGGACATCGGCAGGCGCGCTGCCCTCGAAGATACCGAGAAGATCATCGAGGGCCTTGAAGGCGCCGATATGGTGTTTATCACCGCCGGACTCGGTGGGGGAACAGGTACGGGTGGCGCACCCATTGTGGCCGGTCTCGCCCGCGAACTGGGCGCACTGACCGTGGCGGTAGTCACCAAGCCCTTTGCCTTTGAGGGCAAGCGCCGCATGATGCAGGCTGAGCAAGGTCTTGGCGAGCTCAGCGAGCACGTTGACACCGTCATCTGCATTCCCAACGAGCGGCTGATGCAGTTCGTGGACAAGGGAACGAGCTTTTTCGAGGCCTTTCGTATTGCCGACGACATTCTTCGGCAGGGCGTGCAGGGCATCTCCGACATCATTACTATCACGGGGATTATCAACAGGGATTTTGCCGACATCAAGACGATCATGGAAGGCATGGGTTATGCTGTGATGGGAACTGCGGCAGCGAGCGGCGAAGGGCGCGCTGTGCTGGCGACCCGGCAGGCGATCGAGAGTCCGCTTCTGGAGGATGCTTCTATCAACGGTGCGCAGGGCATCCTGCTGAACATCACGGGATCAAGCCATTTGACGCTGCACGAGGTTCATGAGGCGTCCACGATCGTGCAGCAGGCAGCCGCGGACAACGCCAACATCATCTTCGGTGCGGTTCTCGACGAGTCGATGGGCGATGCGGTCAAGGTGACGGTGATAGCCACAGGAATCAAGTCTGAGAAACTCGGCTTGACGAAACTTCCGGCCCTGTCGATCGCCGCTAAGACCGTGCAGCAGAGCCTGCGGAACGCGGTGCACAAGCGGGAGAAGCTGCCCATTGATGCTCCGCCGCCCGAAGTGGCTGTTGAAGCATCGCCCGAGGACCTGGAGGTGCCGGCCTATATCCGCCGCCGAAAGACCGAGACGCAATGACACGCGGCATGGTCTCGAGACCATGCCTGGAGTTTGTGCATTTTGAGGCCCGAAGGGCCGCACTAACAAAGCCCTGGGCAAGGCCCGGGCAACGTTCAGGGGACCTAAGGAATGTGAAGAATGTAGCCCTGAAAGGGCGGGCTAGGCCAATCAGGCATGGTCTGGAAGACCATGCTGGCCGGAAACACCACCATGATGCCGCGAAGGTGGGAGAAATACGAACAAACTTGAAATATTTTGTAGAATCAATAAGATGCTAACCGGGAGGGTAGAACGTCAAGGATTGTGACAAAGATAATCAATCAATTAACCGCTGTTCATCGGGTTCGTACCGTTGGAAGCTGCGGAGGGCAAGGACAGGTGCTGATGTTCATTCGAATGTTCCCTACGCAGTCATTCCCGCGAAGGCGGGAATCCATTGTAGAAGTTCTCGGAAACAAAGCATCAAGGAAGTGGATTCCCGCCTTCGCGGGAATGACTGCGCCTCACGGGGTTCCGCCGAGCCAATGACACCAGTGCCCAAGAACAAGATAGGTTGACACGGGGCGAGCATACCCTTATAGTCCTTTACTTTGAGTTTGGTGATCAGGAGGGTGAGATGAGACGCTGGCTGATTGGGTTAGGCATCGGACTCTTGGCTGCGGGCATGGCAGGTGCGAGGCCTCCGCAGAAGATCTCTCAGACGACTCTCAAGGTCGGCGAACAGGCGCCGGATTTCACTTTATTGAGCGATAAGTGGGTACCGGTGAAATTGAGCGATTATCGGGGCAAAAAGAACGTGGTGCTGGCCTTCTACGTTCTCGCCTTCACTTCCGGTTGAACCAAGGAACTCCAGGCCTATCAGTCTGATTTGGCCAAGCTTGACGCGAGTGATACGGTGGTTTTCGGCATCAGCATTGACAGCCCCGCCGCCAATGCGGCGTTCGCGAAAGAGATCGGAGTCACCTTTCCCTTGCTGAGTGACATGAATCGTGAGGTGTTAACGCGGTACGGGATTTTGCAACCGTTTGACAAGTTTGCCAGCCAGGGCGTGAAGTATGATTTCGCTCAGCGCACCACGTTTGTGGTGGACAAGCAGGGCGTCATTCAGCACATCGAAAAAGACGCTGACGCGGTGAACCCAGACACCGCGGTCACCATTTGTACTCGCCTCGGGCACCAAGCCAGCCCTTAAGGAAGTAGTCGGACGCCCGGCGGTACTGGACTACGCAGTGGGGAACAGAAAACGGAATCGGGGGGGGGATTGCGGCGGCATAACGTTATTGACTCGCGAGCGGCGGTCGGAGTACGTTGGAACCGGCCTCGAAAGACCGGCAAACTCATGAAGGCTGACACTGCGGACACAAGCGTTATCGAGGTTGTCTACGAAAGCGACTTGAAAAACGTCGAAGCAGCCGAGGAGATCGTCCAACGGGTCTGCACCAGTCTCGGTTTCGACGAGGAAGAACAGCACAAAATCGGCATGGCCGTGCACGAGTCGATGATCAATGCCATCTGGCACGGGAACAAGAACGATCCGGAAAAGCACGTCTGGCTGCAATTTCGAATTTTCGACGACCGGTTTGAGATCCGGATTCGAGACCAGGGAGCAGGCTTCGACATCAGCGGAATCCCGCACCCCTTGGAGCCCGAAAATCTGCTGAAGGTCTCAGGCCGTGGTATATTTTTGATCCGCTCGTTTATGGACGACTTCCAGGTATCCCGGCTCCCGGAAGGGGGAACCGAGGTCACCATGGTGAAGTTGAGACAGCCTCATACGGACCCAAATCAAGGAGGATTGCACCGTGAGCATGAAGGCCACAACACGCCAAGTTAATGAAGTTACTGTCGTTGACCTGAGCGGCAGGATCACTCTGGGGGAGGGGTGCAGTCAGTTGCGCGACCTGATTCGCGATTTGATTGCCAAGGGCCACAAGAAAATGCTGCTCAACCTGGCGGAAGTGACGTACATCGACAGCTCCGGAATCGGTGAGCTTGTGAGCGGATTTACAGCCGTTTCAAACGCTGGCGGTCAGTTGAAGCTGCTCAACCTCACCAAGAAAGTGCATGACCTTTTGCAGATCACAAAACTTCTCACCGTGTTTGACGTGTACGAAGACGAAGCCACAGCCATCGCCAAGTTTTGAAAAGGCAACAACCGCCTATCAGAGGATGGCGCTACCCCGAGCGCCGTTCTTGATCGAGATGACAACGCACCCGGCGGACTCCGCAGCGCGGAGTCCGCAAGCCTCCCTGCGCCCGGCGCGGGCCAAGCCTTGAAGCAGAACTGAAGCGCACGCAGCACCCCTGGCGAAACTGCTGCTCCCGCGGACCTATCCTGCGAGTATCGCTGCCCCCTGCTTCCACAGCGCACCACACTCCGGTTTCGGACGACACCGCCGAAACCGAATCTCATGCTAATCAACCCGCAGACGATAAAGGGTATGAGAGGGTGTGTCATGAGTGTTGGTGATGCAAGAGAAGTCGGCCTGCTGCCCGGCGCCACCGCGCCGGCCGCCGGGCCGACTTCTGCAATTTGCGATACACGCGCTCGCTCCGCTCCCAGCGATGGTGAATTGAACGAAGCGTTTGAGTCGCTGCAGGAACAGAGCCGTCGAACCGGCGCAGCCCTGGGGACAGCGGCCCACCAGCTCAAGACTCCGCTCGCCATTGTCGCCGGGTATGTAGACATTCTGTTGTCGGAGAAAACTGGCGCCCTGAATGACCGCCAGCGCAAGATTTTGGAGGAATCGAGTCTCAATTGCGCGCGGCTGCGCAGATTCGTGGATGATTTTTTGAGTTTCAGCGCTTTCGAAGCGGGCAAGATCACTCTGAAACTCGAAGAGGGAGACTTGCGCGTCTGCCTTTCAGAGCTGCGCCAGTATTGGCTTCCCTCGTTCAATAAGAAAGGAGTGGCACTCTCCTTAGCTCACCCAAGGGTAGCGGTGCAGCCGTTTCCGTTTGACTACGATAAAGTCCAGCATGTTGTCTCGAACCTGCTTGAAAACGCGCTCAAGTTTACACCGGCCGGAGGTGCGGTGGAGCTTGCGCTGGAACCCTATTACTGGGAGCGCCGCAGCTCGGCGGGGCGCTATCTTGGCGAGGACCGGCGCACGCGCTCGTCGCGCGCGCCGAACACCATGCGCGTAAGCGTGACGGACACTGGCCCGGGCGTTGCGCCCGAATACCGCCAGGAAATTTTCGAAGACTTCGTCAAGCTGCCTTGCGGCAGAGAGGAAGGCAGCGGCACGGGACTGGGCTTGGCCATTGCCAGGCGATTCGTTCTGGCTCACGGCGGCAAGATCTGGGTCGAGGGAGATCGGTTGAGGGGCAGCATCTTCAGGTTTCTTCTGCCGTTGAACCCCTAGCGATGATAAGCGGCGGCGCCCGACGCGACTGCGATATGGAGAATCCTGCATACATTCTGGTGGTGGATGACGAGCCCGGCATGCGGCGCTACCTTCAGACCCTGCTGGAGGTTGACTCCTACCGCGTGGTTACCGCCTCAGATGGCAGCCAAGCCCTGCGGTTGGTGCAGCAGGAGCCGAGTCCGGATGTAGTTCTGCTTGACGTTTTGATGCCGGGTCTCGATGGTCTTCAGACTTTGGAACAACTGCGCAAGGCGCGGCCGTGCGTCAAAGTCGTGATGCTCTCCTGCGTGAACGACACTCGCAAGGTGGCCCGTGCGATACGCCTCGGTGCTCAAGACTACCTCTCCAAGCCCTTCCAAAAAGCTGAACTCGACGCCGTGCTAAGCCACTGCCTTCAGTCCTCCACGCAGGCCCCTGCCATCGAGGGCGGCGACGAGATTGAGGAACTCAGCGACGATGTCTACTTTGTGGCGGCCAGCCCCGCCATGCGCCGGATTCGCGATCAAGTCCGTCAGGTGGCCAACGTTGACGTTCCCGTGCTCATGCTGGGCGAAAGCGGTACGGGAAAGGAAGTGGTAGCACGGCTCATCCACAAGCTCTCTCCTCGCGCCCATCGTCCCTTGCGCAAGGTCAACTGCGCCGCACTGCCGGGCGAGCTTCTGGAAAGTGAGCTCTTCGGCTATGAAGCGGGGGCGTTCACCGGCGCCACGCGCGCCAAGCCCGGCCAATTCGAACTCTGCGACAAAGGCACCATCCTGCTCGATGAGATCGGCGAGATGCCGCCGGGCTTGCAGGCTAAGCTGCTTCACGTCCTTCAGGACCAGAGCTTCTGCCGCCTCGGAGGGCGCAGTATGGTGAGTGTCGACGTCCGCATATTGGCCGCGACAAACATCGACGTTGAACGCGCCATCGCCAGCCAGAAGCTGCGCCCCGATCTTTACTACCGTCTGAATGCGTTCACCTTGCACCTGCCGCCTCTGCGCGAGCGTCGCGAAGAGATCCCATTGCTGTTGCGTCACTTCATGGCTTTCCACGCTCACCGTTACGGCCGCGCGGCGCTTCCGGTGTCGCCTGATCTGGTGGCCGCATGCGTGAGATACTCCTGGCCTGGGAACCTCCGCGAGCTCGAGAACTTCGTCAAGCGCTACGTGATTCTCGGGGACGAATCGGCTGTGTTGAACGAACTGAATTCCGAAGCGCCGGCGCCAAGCCCGGCCATTCAAGCTCCGCGCTTGAACGCCGCCTGTGGCGGTGATTTGAAAGCCTTGGTTCGGAACCTCAAGGACGAAGCTGAGATTGAGGCGATCAGCGCAACCCTCGAACGCACGAAATGGAACCGCAAAGAAGCTGCCCGGCTTCTTCAGATCAGCTACAAGGCGCTGCTCTACAAGATCAAGCAGTACAATCTCGATTGCGCCTAACCGCCGCGTTCCGGGCGTACACCTCTGGCGCGCTCCGCAACACGTCGTGCAGGTTTGCTCCACTGTTGACAGGCTAGTCTCACCAAATGTAACTCGAGGTATTCTGACTCGTCGTAGGGCCGGGCTTGCCCCAGGGCTTGCCCCGGCAAGGCCGGACCCTGCATGCCCTCCGTTTGGACGCGGACGGAAGCGTGAACAGATTCTCGCCTGGTCGTGCATCGAAATGGATGTGACCTAAAGACTACGATAGGCGTTAGCACACGGAAATCGCGACGCTCGCGCACTTGGCGCCCGCATGCGACAATCAGTTTTGCGTAGGATGAATTGAGAAGACGTGTTGTATGCCGTCCGAATCGAAAAACAATCGGCCTCGCAGGCTTCTCAAGTGGGTCACGCTTATTGTGGCCTGTCTGGCCACGCTGGCGGTTCTGGCTGCGGTGCTTCTTCATTGGTACTCCCCGCTAAACCGCAACTGGGTAAAGAGAACGCTGGAGAAGCGGTATGAAGCCAACGTTGAACTCAAGATGTTCAACGCCTCGTTCTACCCTTCCGTCAGCATCACCGGTGCTGGGCTGGTTCTGAGGCGCAAGGATCAACCCGGCTTGCCGCCTTTCGCGTCAATCGCCAGGTTTTCCATCAGCGCTCGCTGGGCCGGCCTGTTGATGCATCCGCTGCGATTCCGGGACGTGCGTCTGGAGGGCTTGGTGCTGAACGTTCCGCCGCGCCGAACCTCGCCAGAGTCGAAGAAAAAGTCGAACAAGAGTAAGAGGTCAATCTCACCCTTTCTTCTTGAGAATGTGGTGGCCGACGGCACTACCCTCAACATCCTTTCTTCGAATCCGAATAAGCCGCCGCACGTCTTCGAAATCCAAAAGCTCAGACTGCAATCGGCAGGTGTGGGCCAGGCCATGTCTTTTCAGGCGGATTTGCTTAATCCCGTGCCGGTCGGCGAAGTTCATTCGACCGGACGCTTCGGTCCATTCGATACGGACGAGCCTTCACAAACGCCCGTCGGGGGAACCTATACTTTCAGCGATGCTGATTTATCCACCATCCATGGACTCAGGGGAATCTTGTCATCGCAAGGCACCTACGACGGCGTGTTGAGCAACATCCAAGTCGACGGTGCGACGGACACTCCCGATTTCGGTCTCTCCGCTAGTGGCAATACCGTACCTTTGAAGACACAATTCACCGCGGTGGTCGATGGCACCAGCGGTGACACCTTTCTACGGCCCGTAACGGCCCAATTAGGATCATCGACAATCGTCGCGCGAGGCGGTGTTGCGCGGGCTAGTCGCAGCGCAGGCAGAATCATCAAGCTCGATGTGACCGCCAAGCCCGCCCGGCTTGAAGACCTGCTTCGCCTCGCCGTGAAGTCGCCGAAGCCGGTCATGACGGGCGCCGTTGCCGTGCAAACCCATCTCGAGATTCGACCGGGTAAAGAAGACATCCTTCAGCGGCTCACGCTGGATGGGACGACCTTCGATATCGAGTCCGCCCACTTCACCGATCCGGAGATCGAGGGAAAGATTACCAGCTTGAGCCGGCTGGGACAGGGAAAACGAGGGGACGCAAGTATTCAGAACGCCCCCATCAACATGCAGGGCAAACTTGTTCTGGCGAACGAACTCGCGAACTTCTCGAACCTCACGTTTGGCGTGCCCGGGGCGAAAATCCAAGTCCACGGCACCTACGGCTTGGCGACTCAAGCGCTGAACTTTGAGGGCACCGCAAGTCTCGAAGCCAAGGCGTCCCAGTTGACGACCGGAATCAAGTCCGTCTTGCTGAAAGCAGTCGACCCACTGCTTGAACGCGACGGCGCAGGTATCGTTGTGCCCATCAAGATAACGGGAACCCGCCAGGAGCCGTCGATCAAGGTCGAGTTCGGAAAAATCCTGAGTAGACATGAGTGAATGGGTCGAGTGAACCTGCGCCCAACTCTGCGCACCTGTCGAAGCGGTCTGGCCTCATTCTTCCACCGCCTCAAGGTCTGCGTCGTCGGCCACGGGCGCGAGTTCGGGCCTGGCTCGCACGGCCCGGATAATGTCTTCGGTGCGGAAACCCCGTCGCCTCAGGCCGGCGAGCAAGGAAGCCAAGCGAGCTCGGGTGAGAGGGAGGCGCAGGCTGCCTATCTTTTTGTCCAGCACCCGTTCGAGCAACCCTCGTTCGTCGATCTCCTCAAAAGCCGCCTTCAAGGCCGGCTCGACGCTGCGCGGGTCCACGCGCCGCGCTCGTAACTCGCGCTCGACGCGGAACCGGCCAAAGGCGCGATTGCGGGCGAGTGAGGAGGCATATTGCTCGGCGAGCTTGCGGTCGTTGAGGAAGCCAAGTTTCTTGAGGCGTGTGACGGTTTCTTCGATCGCTTTCGAAGTGACCCTCTTCAAGCGCAGCTTCTGCTTCAACTCCGCTACCGAATACGGCCTAGCGGCAAGAGAGCGGATGGCAATTTGGAAAGCCGCCTCGGTTGAGGGCCCGGAACCGCCAGCAGTCGGGGTCCCATTCTGCGGGCCCTCGGGTTTGACTTTGGGCCTCATCGGGCACAGCAGAAGCAGCGACTTTCGCAGACGTGGCTGAGAACGGACTGGGCACAAATGGGAACCACACCACCCAAAGTCACACCTTTCCCGGTGATGCCGCCCAAGTGCCTCGCATCCTTGGGCACAGCAGACAGGCCGGGGGGATCGACCTCAAGACCCAACCTCGACCGCCTGGCTGCAGTAAGTGAGCCAGCCGTGGGCGTCTTCCACCCGGCCGTGTGCCAGGTCGAGGAATCGCTCCTGAAGCCGCCGCGTGACAGGCCCCGGTTTACCGCTGCCCACCGGAGTTCGATCCACTGAACGAATGGGTGTGATTTCGGCCGCGGTGCCCGTGAAGAAGCACTCGTCTGCCATATAGAGCATCTCCCGAGCAAGCATTTGCTCGGCCGTTACGAAGCCTAACTCCTGCGCCAAGGTCAGTACGCAGTCCCGGGTAATACCTGGGAGCACTGCGGAGGCTAGTGGCGGCGTGATCAGCTTGTCGCCGATTACCACGAACAGGTTGGCGCCGCTGGCTTCGCTAACGTAGCCGGCGGCGTCAAGCGCGATTCCCTCGGCAAAGCCGTTGGTGAGGGCTTCCATCTTAATCAACTGCGAATTCATGTAGTTCGCGGCCGACTTCGACATGGCCGGTAACGTGTCCGGGGCCATGCGCCTCCAACTGGAAACGCAGACGTCTACCCCTTCGGCCAGCGACCCATGGCCCATGTACTCACCCCACTTCCAGCAAAGCAGGTATGTTTCGATAGGATTTCGCAGCGGATTAACATTCAGGTCGCCATAACCTCGAAATATAAGAGGGCGTATGTAGCAGTTCGGCGCTTCATTGACGCGGACGAGCTCGAGAATCGCCTCGGAGATCTGCTCAGATGTATAAGGGGGCTCCATGCGGAAGACGCGGCAGGAATTGAACAGGCGCTGAGTGTGTTCCGCAAGCCGGAAAACAGCCGGGCCCTGAGGGGTTTCGTAGCAACGGATGCCTTCAAAGATGCAGGACGCGTAGCTCAACACATGGCAGCCCACGTGGACCGTAGCACTGTCCCAGGGAATGAACTCGCCGTTATGCCATACCTTTTCGTAGTAATCGATCGCCATACCGCCCTCCAATTAACACCTGATTATAGCACGGCACTTTGGGGTGTCAGTCGTGCCCGGGGCGCGCTTAGCCCGCGTTTCTGTTCCGAAAATAGGCGCTAAGTGCTTTGTTTTCGACCGAGCGTCTCTTCGTTTCGATAGCGCCATTTTCATGCTTGGGGGTGTCGCGAAGCGACATGACGACTCACGAGGATTTGGAAAGGGCGGGACTTTAGTCCCGCCGTTACAACGTCCGTCGGATATTTGCCTCCTTCCGATCTCGGCACAGCTTGCATTCCCAAGCTGTGCCGAGATCGGAAGACAAAGGAGCGCAGTTTCGCTCGATCGGCGGGGCTGAAGCCGGCTGAAGCCCCGCCCTTTCCGAATCCTCGTGAGAAATGCGGCTAGGTCCGGATGGAGACATTACCGGGTACCGAAGCTGCTTCGCGCCCTGCGGCGTAAACTGGGCTACAATTCGAAGTCTGAAGGGTTCGCGTTATGTCCCAAGCCGCTGACCTGAAGCCCGTTTTCACCATCGGCCACTCGAACTTCGAGCTCGAGGTGTTTCTGGGCATGCTGCACAGCCAGCACGTGGAGCTTCTGATTGACGTACGCAGCCGGCCCCAGAGCGGCAGGTTTCCGCAGTTCAGCCAGCCGGGATTTCAGGCGGCCGTGGAAAAGGCAGGCGTTTCTTATCTGTTCCTCGGCGAGGAATTGGGCGGCCGGCCAGACGATGCTGATGTCTACCGTCAAGACGGAGTGGTGGACTACGTTCTGCGGCGGAAGTCCTACGCGTTTTGCTCCGGGGTCGAGCGCGTGCTTTCAGAAGCTGGATCGCGAAGCGTTGCCTTGCTGTGTGCGGAAGAAGACCCGCTGGAGTGTCACCGGTTTCTCATGATCTGTCCTGAATTGGTCGCTCGGGCTGCGCGGCCAATCCATATCCGCAAGGGCGGCAAGCTCGAGACCCAGGAAGATGCCGAAAACCGGCTGCTGCAGTGCAACGGATTGGGTGGCTTTGCCGTGAACTCTTTATTCCCGGATGCGCGGCGGGACGCGCTCGAAGACGCCTATCGGTTGCAGTCCGGGAAGTTCGCGTTCCGGGTCGATCCTGCACATCTGGCGGCATCCTGGTAGCCTGCCTGCAATGAGAATCAGCCTCTTCACCATCGGTTTTACCCAGAAGTCCGCCGAAGAATTCTTCGGCCTGCTTGCTTCCGCCGGGGTTGCGAAAGTGGTGGACGTGCGCGAAAACCGCATTGGGCAGTTGTCCGGCTTTGCCAAGTTTCCCGACATCGCCTACTTCCTGGACCGGCTGCTGGGCGTCCAGTACTCGCACGAGCCGCGCTTCGCGCCTACGCCCGAGATCCGCGACCGGTACCAGGCCACCAAATCCTGGGACGAATACGAGCGTTCGTTCCGAGTGCTGATGCAGCAGCGCGAGCTGCCGCAAGGGATCGATCCGGCCGCTTACGAAGGCAACGTGGCGCTACTGTGCTCCGAGCCCACTGCGGACAAATGCCACCGGCGCCTGATCGCCGAGATGCTGCTGGAGCACTGGACGGCCGACGGCCATCAGGTAGACCTTCATCACTTGGCCGGAGCGCAAGCGAAGCGCAAGAAACGCGCGAAGGAACGCGATGGCGGAAGTCATCATCTCTGACATCACGATCATGCGCGACGGCTACTGCGTCATCGCCCTCGATGAAGTAGGGCCGGGCTTGTTCCGCTCAGTTCGGCCCATGCCTGCGTGGGGATTCGCATGGCGCACGCCTTTCCCTCATCAGCGCGGAGATCATGTGGAGTGTGACCTGCGCGCGCGAAAGGACGCGCAAGCGCCGCACACGGAGGACCTGCAACGTGGCGAGCTTAACGCCACAGGCCGAAAGGTTGGTGAGGCGGAGCTGATCCGCTACTTGTGCCAGGCTGAGTTCTCGGAAAACCTGCACGACTTGTTCGGCGCGAACCCGCAGACGTCCGGCGGGGGCAACGCATGGGTAGCATCTGGCGAGGCGACACGGTCCATTTGCGCCTGCCGGTACCGCCAGATTTGGTTTCAGCTTTTCCAGAACGCTGAAGGCCTTCGCTTGCGGGCGCGCCTCGGGTTATTCTCCGGCGAGTCGTTGCGCAGTTTGCCGGTCGTGGACCGCGAATGGCAGCGTTTCATCGAGGCGGCTTTCGGCCCCCGAATTCCGGTGGATCAAGTTAAGCAAAGTACGGCCAACCTGAATCGCACTGTTTATCCCCGGCTGCGGGGCAAGAGCGCTCTGGCCCGCATCGGCCTGGCTCGGGAGAGCGCGGGCAGGTGCTGGCTGATGCTCGATTCCCTGTTTCCCCAGCCGCAGGAAGTCTGGCTCAAAAGGATCCGATACCTTGAAGGAATGCGCGGGGAAATGGGCCACCCACCAAAGGAGCCGGTGGAGAATGCCGACTGAGAGTACTGAGAGTCGCGACTCAACTTCCCAACTGCGGCTGGTGCGCCGCACTCTCGCGCGCGAACTGGATCCTTTGACGCTGCCCGGCGACCAGGAAGACTTGAGCCGGGCAGGACTTGTGGATTCCATGACCCGCGTCAACATCCTGCTGGCGCTCGAGGAGGTCACCGGCATTCCGGGCCTATCCACAAGCTGGCCCGATGATCGGCCGTTCAGTGTGCGCGAGCTTGCCAGCCACATCTCCGAAGCCGCGGCCGGACCGCGCGAGACCGTTCGTGCTGAGGAGGTGCACGCCAATGGCAACGAGGCCTTTGAGGTATCCGTAGCCGGTTGGGGAGTTTCGCCGGGTTCCACAGTGGTTACAGCGGAGGACGTCGATCGGGAATGCGGCTTTTCTCCAGGGTTCCTGCGCGATCGGACCGGCATTGAGTCTCTCCGCCGTGCCCCCAATGATGAGAGTGAAATATCGCTGGCCGCACGCGCCGCGCAAAGTGCGCTGGAAAATGCTCAGCTTTCGCCGGACGATATCGATTTGCTGGTCGCAGTCAGCACCACCTTCCTGGGCTTCCCCTCTTTCGCGGCGACCCTGCACGCCCATTTACTTCTGCAGGAATCCGCGGGCGCGATTGACGTAGGTGGTGCTTGCTCGGGCGTCATTTACGGCTTGGCTGCCGCGAAAGCTTTGCTGCCTGCCGTTAACGGGCGCGCGGCCCTGGTGGTGGCGTCGGAGGTGAACAGCCGGCGCCTCCTTGGCATCGACTCTCCACCGGAGTTTCGGGCGCTCTTCGGGGACGCGGCCTGCGCTTTTGTACTGAAACTCCGGGCCGCCGGGGACGGAGACGCTCGGCCCGGCAAGCGACTGCGCGATTTTGTTTGGGGTTGCTCCAGCACGTTTGCTTCGGCATTGCGCCTATCCTGGCCGTCCGTTGGCACTCCGGCGGTGCAATTCAAGGGTGAACAGCTTGCCGGCGCCGCCATCACACAGCTTGAGCGAGTGATCGACCGGCTCACCGTGATGGCGGCCATCGACCTCGCGGAGGTGGATCGTTTCGCACTGCACGAGCCGAATCCGCGCGTTCTGGCCCTGTTTTGCCAAAAGGCGGGGATTCCCGTGGAGAAAGTACCCCAAACATCGAAGACTTGGGGCAACCTCGGGTCGGCAACGTGCGGCGTGAACTTGTGCAAGGCCTTAAGCGAGACGGACCCCATGCGCGAAAGGTCACGGCCCGCGACCGTTCTCGCTGCGGCCGTGGGCCCGGGTTTGCTGTGGGGCGGCGCGTGCATCGGCTAGCCCGCATTCCACAACGGCAAGTAATTCGTCGAGTGACGGTGCAGGCTTGCCCGCTTTGTCTCGGGTGTGGTCCAGCAGGACGAGCTGATTACAGGATCGTGTTGGCCGGGCCGGGGCTTGTTCACGCGCAGATCAATGTTGTGCTGGGGAGTGTCTCAGTTTGAGGTGGCACGGGCATCCTGCCCGTGTTATTTCATGGCCAAGATGGCCATGCCACTTCAAACTGAGACACTACCTTGTGTTGGACTTGACGGCCGCGCGGGCTCGTGCGAGTATAGGAGAGGAGGCTAGGACTATGGGTAGCAGTGCAACCAGCTTCGCCCGAGCGCTCCTTCAGGAGACGCCGCAAGAGCGGCTTGAGAAGAGAATCCAGAAGATACGCAAGCAGATTGAAGCGGAGCTCAGGGACAACGGACGGTACAAGCTGACCGACGACGAAGGGCGTGTCTTCATGATCGAGAAGAACGGCAAACAGAAATAGGGAGGGAGCGAAGTTGCTCGCTCTCATCACTTCCGCAGCCCTTGTTCTGTACGTGCTGGTTCCGGGCCCTCTTTTTCGGTTCTGCTACGCGTATTTCATACCCCTGAAAGAATTTCAGCGCACACGAGCGCAAGAAGTTGAGTACGCTGCGCGGGTCGGGCTACTACCCCTGCTGCTCGCGTTGGTCCTTCGCTTTTGGGTACCTTGGACGAGCGCACACCCTTTCCCAGTTCAGCGGCAGGATAGCGTTTGTCGAGACACGAACGACTACCGCAATGTACTGGGAGGGGCTTATAGCGAAAAGGTGTTTGACGAGAATCCGCCTTGTTTCTGGCGAGCACTGAACCGCGTTGGGCGGCGCCAGGCGAGGTTCCTCACATGGTTCTATGTTTTGTTGATGGGCGAGGCTGCACTGTTCGGCTGGCTCAGCCAGAACCTCTGGCGATTCTATTCACATGATTGGCTTAGTCGGCTTGCCGACAACGTGTTAGTTCCGCAGATCTCCGAGTGGTATTTGCTACTGACTCCCGCGTATTTCGCGGGCTATCGCACTCTGCGACCTCGCTTAGACTTGCTGACTTCAGAAAACTTCTACCGGGGCACCCTGGGATCATATCGCGCAGATTCGGAAGGGAACCTGACAGCTTTAATGCTTAGGGATGCGCAGCGGTTCGATCGGCGAGGGTACCAACAGGAGAAAGATGCGGGCCGCGAGCCCAGCTCTGAAAGCTATTGGAAGGACATTCCCGGCGCGCCGCTGTATTTTCCTTACGACAAGATAATGAATTTCAATGTGCGTTGGGAGCCGGAGCTAGGGATACGGCCCGAGGAGCTGGTAAGGGAGGTTCTCAAACGAATGGGTATCAAGGCCGCCGTCACGATGTCGGAATCCCCCGCGGAAAGGGAGAGCGGCGATGCTGCACGACACGATTGAGCAGGTTCGTGAAGAATTCAACCGCTGGGCCGAAGCCGGCCGCGGCGAGGGCATGGAGCGTGACCATCTGCCCATCGTCGAGCCCATGCTCGCGATGATGGGCTTGCAGCCGAGCGAGACCCTACTGGACGCGGGCTGCGGCACAGGCTGGCTGTGCCGACTGTTGGCTCAACGTGCGCCACAGGGACAAGTCGTGGGCATCGACGTTTCCGATGAGATGATCCGGCGCGCCCGCGAATCCAGCGCGGGCTTTCACAACGTGACCTTCTCGACCGGTGGCGTCGATTCCATCCCGGCCGAAGCCGACACTTTCTCTCGCGCCGTCTCGGTAGAATCGGCCTACTACTGGCCACATCCGGCTCACGGCCTGCAGGAAATCAACCGAGTGCTGACACCCGGCGGTTCGGCTTGGGTGCTCATCAACTACTACCGCGACAATCTTTACTGCCATCAATGGGGCGCGCTGTACGCCATTCCCGCGCAACTTCTTTCAGCAGAGGAATGGGCCGCGCTCTTCACACGAGCCGGGTTTATTGACGTTAGGTACTGCCGTATTCCTGATCCCACGCCGACACCGGACTCGTACACCGGCCGCTGGTTCCGTGACGCCGAGCAACTGCGCCGGTTTCGTGCAGAGGGAGCCCTCTTGGTTTACGGCACCAAAGCGGTCTTTTAGCGGAATGGGCCGGCAACGAGGGCATCGGGGTGAAGCAAACGGCGTCTTCAGAAGGTCCCAGGGTCTCCGCTTCGATTTAATGTTCTTTTTTGTTGACAAGTCGCGGGAGCATCATTCATAAGGGGACTGCGGCGCCGGGCGCCGCTCGATACGGATGGAAGCGCAGCCAAGTGCGAGGGCGGAAGGTCCGTAGGCGGACTTCGATGTTCAGCAGGAATAGCCCCGCGAGCTGCTGAGGCTCTGCCGGGGCTTTTTTGTTTTCGGCAAACTCAGCCAAGTCCCGCCTCACCTTCTCGCCTCACAACCCGTCTTCGCGGAGAGCAGATCATGATCTACTTCACAGAGCTCGAACACTTGCCGGTTTTCGATGTCAAGGGTGAATACCTGGGATCGCTGGCAGATTTGTGCGTAGATCCCAGCCAGAATGCGCTTCGGGTGGCCTCGTATCTCGTAAAGACTCCTCAGAAAGGCATCCTGTGCATCACCTACACGCAGGTGCAGTCGATTTCAGTGCGAGCGGTGCAAACGAGCACCACTCTCGATCAAGTGAGTTGCTATGCTCCTGACGAAGGCCTTCTTCAAGTGAAGAAGGATGTGCTGGATCAGCAAATCATCGACGTCAATCACCGGAAGGTGGTGCGCGTGACGGACGTGGACTTTGACATTCAACCCAACGATGGACACACGGAGTTGCGTATCGTCGCCGCGAACGTGGGCGTGGCGGCCGGAATCCGGCGCCTGCTGCAGGGCGCGGTGAGCAAGCACAGGATTCGCGCGCTTTCCGGCCTTTTTCCTTCCAAGACCATTCCCTGGGAATTCGTGAACCTGATCGAGCCCGACTCGTCGCGCCGTGTGAAGCTGCGCATCTCGTACGACCGGCTGGCCGAGCTCCATCCCGCGGATGTTGCGGACATCCTTGAGGATCTGAGCCGGGATGAGCAAAAGGCCGTCGTGGAATCGCTCGACGATGAGACCGCGGCGGAGGTAATCTCAGAAATCCCCACTGAGATGCAAGCGGCTCTCCTCGAAAGCATTCCTTCGGAAAAAGCGGCGGACATCGTGGAAGAAATGCCTCCCGACGAGGCCGCCGACGTGCTTCAGGAAATGACGCCCGAGGCTTCGGCAGAAGTACTCGCTGACATGGAGAGCGACGAAGCCAAGGACGTCCGCACCTTGCTTGGGTTTGAGGAGAAAACGGCCGGCGCCTTGATGACGACGGAGTTCATCGTGGTGGGAGAAGAAGCTACGCTGGAAGGAGCGATCGAGGCGCTTCGGAACTTCGATGGCAACTTGGAGTCCGTCCACGTAATCTACCTGATTGGCGCTGACCAGGTGCTGACCGGCGCGGCACCGCTGGCCCGCATCCTGCTGGCCGAGAGCAGCACGCCGCTTAGGGATCTCAGCACGGACGAAGTGATTTCCGTGCAGGCGCACGCCGACCAGAAAACGGTGGTGGACCTCTTCCACAAATACAACCTCGTAACCTTGCCGGTGGTGGATGAACGGTCCCATTTGCTCGGTATCGTCACAGCCGACGACGTGCTGGAACTGGTTGTGAATCGCCGGTGATAGGCGTTCCGGAGTAGCGCTCCCAAGTCCGGTTTTCAATATTTGTCCAGAGCAAAAGTCAGTTCAGATCCACGGCGCTCGCACCGTATCTCGTCATGATCAAGCGTCTAAGCCACTTTAGAACTCAGTTGCTCGTGTTCCTGGCCGTGGTCGGTCCGGGAATCATCACCGCGAACGTCGACAACGATGCTGGCGGGATTTTCACGTATTCGAACGCTGGAGCCACTTTTGGCTATTCGCTGCTATGGACACTGATCCCGGTAACGGTAGCGCTGATCGTCGTTCAGGAGATGGTGGCGCGCATGGGGGCGGTGACGGGCAAGGGGCTGGCCGATCTGATTCGGGAAGAGTACGGCTTCCGAATGACGTTTCTGGTGATGGTGCTCCTCCTCATCGCAGATCTCGGCAATACAATTTCGGAGTTCGCAGGCCTTGCTTCCGGCATGTCGGTGGTAGGCGTCAGCCGGTATATCGTGGTGCCCCTGGGCGCCGCGTTGGTCTGGGTGCTGGTGGTAAGAGGCACGTACCAGTCCGTGGAAAAGATCTTCCTGGTCGCTTGTCTTTTCTACATTGCCTATCCACTTTCCTGTTTTCTCGCGCACCCGCACTGGGCGGACGCCATAAAGGGAACGGTTGTTCCTTATGTGCGGTTTGATTCAAACTACCTCTACGTGTTGATTGGACTCGTGGGTACCACCATTGCACCCTGGATGCAGTTTTATCTCCAGTCAGCGGTCGTGGAAAAAGGCGTGAAGCTGAAGGACTATCGCCTCTCACGCTGGGACGTGATTGTGGGATGCATCATGACCGACGTGGTGGCGTTTTTTATTATCGCGGCCTGTGCGGCCACCATTCACGTTACAGGCCACGGCCAAATCAAGGATGCGGGTGAGGCTGCCTTGGCTCTGCGGCCTCTCGCCGGCCGCGCCGCGAGCTACTTGTTCGCGTTTGGACTGTGCAATGCCTCTTTATTCTCCGCGTGCATCCTGCCTCTCGCCACGGCCTATTACGTCTGTGAGGGTTTGGGTGTCGAGTCTGGAATCAATAAGCGGCTCCATGAAGCTCCTTCCTTCTACGCCCTCTACACGACGCTCATCGTCCTCGGCGCGCTCGCCGTGATATTTTTAAGCCCTGAAAAGCAAATTCCTATTGCCCTCTTCTCCCAGGTCATCAATGGCATGCTGCTGCCCATCGTACTCATCTTTATGTTGCGTTTAGTGAACCGGGAAGACTTGATGGGAGACTACCGCAACAATCGGACCTTCAACATCATTGCGTGGGTGTGCTGCGTCACCATGATCGTGCTGACTCTGGTCTGGTTCGTGAGCACCTTCTTCCCGGGCCATTTGCCGGCGTGAGCCGACGGAGTTGGATCATGAATGGTACTCTGACCTTGTTTCGCGGTTCGCAACCTTTGGGCGACCACGCGCGCTTAGATCTGTTGCAAGCTGGTGTGCGAGCGGGACCGCGGCAGGAACGGGTAGGCGGTGAACTGACCTTGAAAGTTGGGCGCCCAGCGTCCAGGGATTTCGGTGCCGCAGCGAGGGCAAGCGCCGCGTGCGTTGAGACGATATTCGACGATGCGGTAGCCATAGCGGCCGATCAGCAGTTCGCCGCATTCGGCGCAATATGTGTTCTCGAGATCACCTACTTCGCCGGGAAGGTTTCCGGCGTAAATGTAACGAAGACCCGCCTGCTTCCCGATCTTCGCGGCCCGCTGCAGCGTTTCCGGGGAGGTGCTGTCTGGATCAGTCATCTTATAATCCTGATGAAAAGCCGTCACATGCCATGGGATGTCAGGTGATACAGCGGCCAGAAACTCCGTCAGCCGTCGCAGTTCATCATTGGAGTCGTTAAAACCCGGAATGAGGAGCGTCACAATTTCGAGCCAAAATCCCAGAGCGTGCAGGCGTCGAATGGTGTCAAGAATGGGTTGAATGCGACCGCCGAGCTGACGGTAGTGTCGGTCGTCAAAGCTCTTGAGGTCGACCTTATAAAGGTCGACCCAGGGGCGCAAATACTCAATCACCTGAGGCGTGCCGTTGCCGTTTGATACGAAGCCCGTCACCAAGCCGGCCGCCTTCGCCTCCTTGAATACCGCCACCGCCCACTCGCTGGTGATCAGCGGTTCGTTGTAAGTGCTCACTAGCACTCGCGCTCCCAGGCGCAAGGCGTCCCTCACTAATCCTTCCGGCGTTGTGGGTAACGGTGCACTCACCGCGGCCGGATCGCGGAGCGCCTGCGAAGTAACCCAGTTCTGACAGTAAGAGCAGTGCAGGTCACATCCCAGCATGCCGAAGCTGTAAGCGAGCGCGCCCGGGTAAGCATGGAAGAAGGGCTTCTTTTCGATCGGATCACATTGCACGCCTCCGACGTAGCCCCACGGCACAAACAAGGTGCCGTCTCGATTGAATCTGACCTTGCAGATGCCTAGCTGCCCTGCGGGGATGCGGCAGCCGTGCCCGCACGAGAAGCACTGCACCCAATTACCGTCACGCTTCTCGTAGACCTCACCTTCGCGGACGTTGCGCTCCAGGACTTCTCGCAGCGGAGCAGGCATGATGGCTCTCGATTCTTTCGTGTCCCTAACATCATTATAACGCTGTTCAGGCTCGGACGATGGTTCGGTTGCGGCGGGCCAGCCCGAGGCGCAGAGGCGGGTTTACCCCAACGCTTCATGACGTGCGCGAGAGAACGGCAGCAAAAAAGCCGTCCGTGCCATGTAGGCCAGGACGAGTCCGGAAATACCCGTCCTGGTCGAACAGCGGCGCGAACGCGGGCCACTCGCGGACAAGCTCCGCACGCGCCAACCGCCGGAAGCCGCTGGCCTCCGCAAGCACGCGTTCCACCACCTCATCGTTCTCTTCGCGCTCGAGTGAACAAGTGGCATAGATCAGCCGGCCTCCCGGCGCCACCAGAGGAAGAGCGCCGCGAAGCATTCGCGTCTGCAGTTCGGAGAGGCGAACGATGTCCTCCGGTTTGAGGCGCCACTTTATTTCCGGATTGCGCGCCAGCGTACCCGTTCCCGAACAGGGAGCGTCAAGCAGGATGCGATCGAAGGAAGTGGAGAAGGGCAGAGGCAATGAGGCGTCAAGCTGCACGCGATACCAACGCACCGCCTCGGGAATCACAGGGCTGACGAGTGCTTGCGTGCTGCGTAGACGGCGCGAGCTGAGGTCGCAGGCGATCAGCAAGCCTGATTTCAAATCGGCGGCAAGTTGGGATGTCTTCATGCCGGGAGCAGCGCAAAGATCGAGCACGCGCTGATGGACCTCAGGCTTCACTAGCGAGCCCACAAGCTGCGAGGCTTCGTCCTGAATCACAAGCCGTCCCGTCCGCCAGAGTTTCGTTCTCGTCACTGTGCCTCTTGAGATCACGCACGCTCGTGAAGAATAAGCAGACGGTTCCGCTTCGACACCCTCGCCGGCGAGTTCCCGCCGGATGGTTTCAACCCCATCTTGTGCGCTGACCAACCGGGCCGCTGTTCGTGGAGTTTCGAGGCTCCAGCGGGCGAGCGCTCGTTCGACCTCGACGCCAAAGCGTTGCTGCCATCTTTCAGCGAGCCAAGAGGGCAATGCAAGATTCAGCGGCTCGCTATCATCAGCCGCATTGCCCTCTTTACTTCGCAGTGGTTCGCACTTGCGAAGTACGGCGTTCACCAGGCCGGCCGCTGATCGCTTTCGTGCAGTCTTGGCCATCTCCACGGCTTGGTTGACCGCGGCGGATTTGGGGACGCGATCCAACCGGCGAATCTGATAGACGCCGAGCCGTAGGATGGTGACGATTTCGGGATCAAAATAGTCGAGCTCTCTGCCCGAGAGGCGCGTAATCCACGAATCGAGTTCGGTGCGACGGCGCAAAACGCCCAGCACCAATTCTGTTGCCAGGCTTTGGTCTGGTTCGGAAAGCGAGGAAACGGCAGGAGCCCGTAAGAGGTCGGCGGCGAAATCGCGCCCGCGTTCTACTCGCTGGAGAATGTCATAGGCAACTCTGCGCGCCGGCGAGACAGGCATGAGGCACCACCTCGGGCCGTTTACGATTCCGGTGCTCCCAGCTTTTCAGGCGCAGACAAGTGGATTCCATTGAGAAAGTCGCGGCCGGACACGCTGCGGCGGCCCTCCACTTGCACCTCAATCAGCTCCAGAACAGACCCACGCCCGCAGGCCGCGAGCAGTCTGCCGCGCTCACCAAGCAACGTTCCGGGTTGCAGGGTTGAGGCCGGCATTGCGGCCACCGCAGACTTCCATACCTGAAGGCCTTTTCGCCGGAAGACGGTGTAGGCGCCTGGCCAAGGATACAAACCGCGCACGCGGCGCTCGATCTCCTCAGCCGAGAGCAGCCAGTTGATGAGCCCGTCCTGCTTCTTCAGCATCGGCGCCAGCGTGGCCTGACTGTGGTCTTGCAACTGGGGTCTGATGTCGCCGCGATCGAGCCGTTCCAGCGTTTCCGCTATCAGTTCGGCGCCCACCAGGCTGAGTCGCTCGCCGAGCGTCTCCGTGGTGTCATCGGAGCGAATTTCCACCTCGCGGGCCAGTAACATGTCTCCGGTATCAAGGCCGGCGTCAATCTTCATGGTGGTGACACCGGTGCGCTGCTCGCCGCGGATAATCGCCCAGGCGATAGGCGCGGCGCCGCGGTACTTGGGCAGGAGCGAGGCATGGAGATTGATGCAGCCGAGGCGCGGCAAGGCGATCATCCAGCCAGGCAGAATGTGGCCGTAAGCCACCACCACGATGGCGTCCGGACGATATTCGCTCAGGAAGGCCCGGCTGAACGGAGTCTTGAGCTTGTGGGGCTGAAACACGGGAAGCCTGCAATCCAGGGCGACTTGCTTCACAGGAGAGGCCTTCAAGCCGTAGCCCCTGCCGCTGGGCTCGTCGGGATTGGTAACGACAAGCTCGATCTCGAAGAGCGGGCTCGTCAACCTTTCGAGCGCCGGCACGGCGAATTTCGGAGTTCCACAGAAAATCAGCTTCATGATTCTGCGGGTGCTGGAGCCGGCCTCACCATTCCCCGGCCTTCGTCAGCTTCCGGATCTTGCGCTTGATAGAATCACGCTTCAGCGGGCTGAGATGCTGAATGAAAACAATCCCGTTCAGATGGTCCGTTTCGTGACAGAACGCACGGGCCAGCAGCCCTTCGCCCGTCATGGTGAAAAACTCTCCGTGAATATCCTGTGCCCGGACGGTGGCCCGCGCCGGGCGTGGTGTGTCGGCGCGAAAATCCGGCAGACTGAGGCAGCCTTCTTCCTGCATCTGCCGGCCCTCGATGGAAACGATCACAGGGTTGGCCATGACCAGTTTGGCGCCCGGCGGTTCACCCACATTCGTGTCGATGACGCAGAGGTGCTTCGAAATGCCGATCTGCGGAGCGGCCAGTCCCACGCCGTGCGCGGCGTACATGGTCTCAAACATATCCGCTACGAGCTTTTCGAGATCAGCGTCGAACGCCGTGACGGGCGCGGCAACTTTCCCCAGGACTTCGTTTCCATACTTGACAACCGGATAGATCATAGTGCCTTGCACGAAAAACGTCGCGCCGCTGTGCTTTCTGGTTTAAGAGATTCCCCCGCTGCACTGGGAATGACACGCTTACCAGGTGCTTTTTTTCGACCCCCTAGCGAAGTCTTCGACCTCAAACCGAGGAGGCAGTCTTTGACAAAAAGTGTGAACCAAATCGCCGAGAAAGTTCGGCGTTCCGGTTTCCTAGTGGGAACAGGCCGACTCGCCTGACCCCGACCAGAACCGCAGCGCCGTGGGGCTGCGCTTTTCGGTTTCTCACTTTTCTCACCAACCGCTCCTTTATTTTCAATAACCTAACCCGGCGGAGCCGGAACCAAACAGGTCACAAGTCGAAAGTCGACGGTCGAAAGTCAAAAGTTGGACACTTTCGAAATCTCATTCCGAGGCGCATGAACAAAGGGCCAAATCGAGGTGGCCCAAAATATTGTGACAG
>DATJYK010000384.1:0-22878 GCA_035578005.1 Terriglobia bacterium | reverse complement strand
TGCCTCTCGAGGCCCTCAGACCTCCCAAATTCTTGTCGTCGAAAATAGCCTTCGATTCATCTGCGGCCTCGATTCGCTGTGGGCATGCCACCCATGCCTCTCAATCCTTGTTGTCAACGTTCAGAATTCCGAAACGGCTGCTATAGCGGTGCCGCACTGTCGTTAACCCTCTAAGTGGAATATACTGTCCGCATGCGACACTTAACGCTGCCGGTCGTTGTCGAAGGTGATCAAGAGGGGTATTTCGTTACCTGTCCGAGCCTTCAAGGCTGTTACAGTCAAGGCGCAACCTACGAAGAGGCGATCGCGAATATCAAGGACGCCATTCGGCTCCATGTGGAAGATCGCTTGGCTGACGGTGAAGAGGTTTTCCGAGCTGCATCAGTGAGCCTGTCTATGGTTGAAATCGCCGTCTGATGCCAAAGTTGCCTCGCCTCACAGCCCGGGAGATTGCTGCCGTGCTTGAGAAAGTTGGATTTTCGCTAGCCCGGCAAAGCGGCAGCCATCAGATTTACAAGAACGCCGCAGGGAAAAGGGCCACCGTCCCGTTTCATGCCTCCAGAATCCTCCACCCCAAGGTCCTCAAGAATATCCTCCGGGACGCGGAGTTGAGTGTCCAAGACCTTGAGAACTTGCTGTGACTGACGCGCAAGTCCGGCCTCGTCATTCCTTCCCCTTCCCTCACAGCCTCAGCTACAATAAAATCTATGGCCTTCAGTTTGTTCGGCAAAGGTGAGAAGAAGACGGGCTTCTTCGATCGCCTCAAAGAAGCGGTGTCTTCCACCAAGGCCCAACTTGTTGAGAAAATCGAAGCCATTACGGAGGGCCGCGAGACCATCGATGAGGGGGCGCTCGAGGACCTGGAGACTGCCCTGATTGGGGCTGATCTGGGCGTAAGGACCGCCGGGCTGATTATCGATAAGCTCCGCCAGCGGGTGAAGAAGCGCGAGATTCGGGCTGCCGCTGACCTAAGACCTGCCATCGAGGAAGAAATCTTTGCTATCCTACAGAGCCCGAACGGCGCCAAGCGTCCAGAGGCGCGCAAGCCAGCGCCTGGCTCGCCTGAAGTGATCTTCATGGTGGGCGTCAATGGCGTCGGCAAGACCACGACGATCGCCAAGCTGGCGCGGCACTACCTGGATGAGAACGCGCGCCCTTTGCTCGCCGCCGCGGATACCTTCCGAGCGGCTGCGGGAGAACAATTGGAGGTTTGGGCCGACCGGCTGGGCGTGCCGCTCGTGGGGCTGAAGTCTGGCGCTGACCCGGCGGCGGTGCTTTTCGACGCTCTGGCGAAAGCCAAGAAGGGCAGCGAGAGTCCGGTGATCGTGGACACCGCCGGACGGCTCCACACCAAGTACAACTTGATGGCCGAGCTCGAGAAGATGTGCCGCATCGCGGGCCGCGAAGTTCCAGGCGCGCCCCACCAGGTGCTGCTGGTGATCGACGCCACGACCGGGCAGAACGGCCTGCAGCAGGCGCGGCAGTTTACGGAGAAGGCGGGAGTCACCGGGATCGTGCTGACCAAGCTCGACGGCACGGCCAAAGGTGGTGTGGTGGTGGCCATCGCGCACGACCTCGGATTGCCCATTCAGTTCGTCGGTGTGGGTGAGAAGATTGGCGACTTGCTGCCATTTAATGCACGCGAGTTCGTGGCGTCGATTTTTGAGGCGTGAGGTCGTGAATGTGAGGATGGGGTTCGACGCTAACAGGGAAAGGAGGGCAAGGACAAAATGACTAACGCTCAACTCTATTTTGCTATCGGCCTTCCCTGTATCACAGTGATGACCGTATTGGTGGTTTCCTTGGTGCAGATTTCCGCGATCCGCGATGACATTCGGTCACTCGTTGGCAAGCTCGATTTACTCACCGGGAAGGTCGCGGGAATAGATACGCGCCTGGCCGTCCTGGAAGAGAGAAGCAAGTGACACAGCACGGCAGAACCACAATCAAAGACAGATTTCGAGCTTCAGATTAAGAACTCGCGCGGCGACAAAATTCACCCTGGTGGCGCCGAGACGAAGGGGTTCTGCGTGGCGAGGAACGTTGGATAGCGAGGAGGGCGATGAATGGCGAGCTTTGATGTTCCGCTCAAGAGCGTCGGATTCGGGCGGACCCGCCGGCGCGATTTATGGTGGGTGACGCCGCTAGCGGTGTTCTTAGGGCTTTCGGGCTTTATCGTGTACACGACCTGGGCCGCTCTCCAGGGAGTCCATTACCGCTTCGGGCCCTACATCTCGCCCCTCTACTCACCCGAGTTGTTTGGCGACCCAGCCACAGCCTGGCTCGGCGGCAAGCCTTCTTGGTTTCCCACGTGGCTTACGTTCTCGCCGGCTATCTTTATTCTCTGGGCTCCTGGCGGTTTTCGCGTCACCTGCTACTACTACCGCGGTGCTTACTACAAGGCATTCTGGGCCGATCCTCCGTCCTGCACTGTGGGTGAACCACGCAAAGTCTATCGCGGTGAGCGTACGTTTCCTCTGATCCTACAAAACATCCATCGCTACTTCATGTACTTGGCGCTGGTGTTTATCGTGATTCTGGCGCGCGACGCCTGGGATGGCTTCTGGTTTGACGGCCACTTCGGCGTGCACGTCGGCTCGCTGGTGCTGCTCGTTAACGTCATCCTGCTTGGCGGATACACCGTCGGCTGCCATTCCTTGCGGCACCTGGTGGGCGGGGTTCTTGATCGCCTCTCGGGCTCGCCGATTCGCACGAAAGCGTACCAGTGCGTCAGTTACTGCAACGCCCGCCACATGACGTGGGCGTGGTTCAGCCTCTGCTTTGTGGCCTTCACCGACCTTTACGTAAGATTGTGCTCAATGGGCATCTGGACTGACTGGAGAATCTTCTGATGGCGGAATACGAGACCTACCGGCACGACGTGTTGGTGATCGGCGCGGGCGGCGCGGGGCTGCGCGCGGCCATTGAGGCCTCGGCGGCGGGCGTATCGGTGGGCGTGGTGTCAAAGTCGCTGCTCGGCAAGGCGCACACGGTGATGGCGGAAGGCGGCATCGCAGCGGCGCTCGGCAACGTGGATGACCGCGATAACTGGAAGGTGCATTTTGCGGATACCATGCGCGGCGGCCAATATGTGAACGATCCACGCATGGCGCAACTCCACGCGCAGGAGGCGCCGGCGCGCGTCAAGGAACTGGAAGCCTGGGGCGCGCTCTTCGACCGAACCAAAGATGGCGGGATTCTGCAGCGCCATTTCGGAGGTCACAAATACCCTCGCCTGGCGCACGTAGGTGACCGCACGGGCCTCGAGATGATTCGCACGCTTCAGGACCACGGCATCCACCAGGGCATCGAGTTCTACATGGAATTCACCATCCTGAAGCTGCTCAAGGATGGCGACCGTGTGGTGGGGGCTTTCGGCTACGACCGCGAGCGCGGGCGATTCCGGCTGTTTCATGCGAAGGCCATCGTGCTGGCGACCGGCGGCATCGGCCGGGCCTACCAGATCACGAGCAACAGTTGGGAATACACCGGTGATGGGATGGCGCTCGCCTATGACGCCGGAGCGGCTCTCAAGGATATGGAGTTCGTGCAGTTTCACCCCACTGGCATGGTGTGGCCGCCAGGCGTGCGCGGCATCCTGGTGACCGAGGGCGTGCGCGGGGAAGGCGGCGTTCTAAAGAACAAAGAGGGACGCCGCTTTCTGTTTGATGACATCCCGCCCCTTTACCGCGACCAGACGGCCGACAACGAAGAAGAAGGCTGGCGCTACACTCAAGGTGACAAGAATGCCCGCCGGCCCCCCGAATTACTGACGCGCGATCACGTTGCCCGCTGCATCGTCCGCGAGGTTCGCGAAGGCCGCGGCAGTCCCCACGGCGGCGTTTTTCTCGACATCGCCTGGATCAAGCAGCGGATTCCCAACGGCGCCGAGCACATCAAGAAGAAGCTGCCCAGCATGTACCATCAGTTCAAGCAACTGGCGGACATCGACATCACCGAAGAGCCGATGGAGATCGGGCCCACCGTCCACTACGTGATGGGCGGGGTCCGCGTTGACCCGGACTCGCAGATGTCGGACGTGCCCGGACTCTTTGCCGCCGGCGAGGTGGCTGCGGGCCTGCATGGAGCGAATCGGTTAGGGGGTAACTCGCTCTCTGACCTGCTGGTGTTCGGCAAGAGGGCAGGCGAGTACGCTGCCATGTTCGCGAAGGAGCACGGTGCCGGCAGCATCAACACCAACGACGTGGAGACCGCGGCGCGCGAGGCCGTCGAGCCCTTTGAGCACGATTCAGGTGAGGGACCTTACCAAGTGCAGCGCGATCTGCAGAAGACCATGCAAGAGCTGGTGGGCATCGTTCGCCGTCAGGAGGAGATGGAGAAGGCGCTTGAAACGCTCCCTTCCCTGCGGGAGCGCGCCGGTCGCGCGTCCGTGGGCGGCAACCGCGAATACAACCCGGGATGGCACACGTCCATCGACCTTCGCAGCCTCCTTACCGTATCCGAAGCTGTCATCCGGTCCGCGATCAACCGCAAGGAGAGCCGGGGCGGTCACTTTCGAGACGACTTTCCCGCCAAGGACGAGGCCCTGGGCAAGGTGAATACGATCATCCGCAAGGGAGCGGACGGCGAAATGCGTTTGACTCACGAGCCGGTGCCCGAGATGGCGGCCGAGCTTCAGGAAATTATCAAGGAGATGAAGTAATGGCGCAGGCGACGTTCAGGATCTGGCGCGGCGAAGGCGGCAAGGGCGAATTCAGGGACTACGCCACCGAGGTCGGCCCGGGCATGGTGGTGCTGGACGCCATCCACGAGATCCAGGCCACGCAGGCCAATGATCTGGCCGTGCGTTGGAACTGCAAAGCCGGCAAGTGCGGCTCGTGTTCGGCGGAGATCAACGGCATGCCGAAGCTAATGTGCATGGCGCGCATGAGCCAACTTCCGCTCGATAAGCCGATCACAGTGGAGCCTATGCACACTTTCCCTTCCGTCAAAGACCTTGTGACCGACGTCTCCTGGAATTTTCGCGCCAAGAAGGCGCTCAAGCCTTTCAATCCGCGGAAGGCCGACCGGCCTGACGGAACCTGGACTATCGCCCAGCAGGACGTGGACCGCGTGCAGGAGTTCCGCAAGTGCATCGAATGCTTCCTCTGCCAGGACGTCTGCCACGTCCTGCGGGACCATCACCTGCACGATCAGTTCATCGGCCCGCGGCTGCTGGTGTATACGGCAGCGCTCGAGATGCATCCGCTGGATACCGAGGATCGGCTCGGCGATCTGCGCAAGGCCAACGGAATCGGTTACTGCAACATCACCAAGTGCTGTACCAAGGTGTGCCCGGAAAGCATCACGATTACGGACAACGCCATCATTCCCCTCAAGGAGCGGGTCGTGGACCGCTTCTACGATCCAGTCGCCCGCCTCTTCAGAGTTTTCAGTTCTTCCAAATGAGCGCGGGAATCATGCGGGCTTCTTGTAAGCCACGCCGTCCTCATCACGAAATCGACGGGGGACGGCATGACAAAATTATCAGACAGATAACCGTCATTTTTCTGGAAATTACCGAGCGAAACCGTTAGGTGTATGAAAACAAAGGGTCGGGTAGTGAGAAAAGTGAGAATCCCACGGCTCGCTATTCGCATACCAGGCTCCGCTCACGGCGACGCCGATCGGCTGGCTTCTGGTATACTCATTATCTATGCAGTGGGCTAACTTCACTCATCGTCGTCACCATCATCACCCGTGCTTTCAGCCAAGACGGACCTGACGCTAACAGCAAGCATTCGATAATCAGAAGTAGCGAGGCCCGCCGGAATGATGGCGGGCGTTTTCGTTAGTGGAGTGTTCTAATGGATCTTGATTTCAGCAAACTTGATGGTCTTATTGCCGCGGTCATCCAAGACCACGCCTCGGGCCGTGTTCTCATGGTTGGTTTCATGAATGAGGAGGCCTGGCGCAAGACGGTCGAGACCGGTTACGCCACCTTCTTCAGCCGCTCCCGCAACAAGATCTGGATGAAGGGCGAGACTTCGGGGCATCGCCTGCTCGTCAAGGAGATGCGCACTGACTGCGACCTTGACGCGCTTTTAATCAAGGTCGAGGCGCAGGGGCCAGGCGTGTGTCACGAGGGGTTCGAGAGCTGCTTCTTCCGCAAACTCGAGGATGGCCAGTGGGCAACGAGCGAACCTCGCGCGTTTGATCCCGCCGCCGTTTACTCTTCGGAAGCCTCCACTGCAGCGGCCGAAGGGAGCAGGCGATAATGCTGAAACTGGGTATCCCCAAAGGAAGTCTGGAAAACGCGACCATCGACCTGTTCCGCCGCGCCGGATTCAACATTTCCACCTCGATCCGGTCATACTTCCCCGCCATTGACGATCCGGAGATTGAATGCATGCTGATTCGCGCTCAGGAAATGGCCCGGTACGTCGAAGACGGCGTGCTCGACGCGGGTCTCACCGGCCGCGACTGGGTGGCTGAGACGGGGGCCACCGTTGAGACGCTCGCCGACCTGGTCTATGCCAAACAGAGCTTCGGCAAGGTCCGCTGGGTGCTCGCGGTGCCCGAAGCGGCGCCCTTTAGATCGGCAAAGGACCTCGAGGGTAAGATCATTGCCACCGAGCTCGTAGAAACCACCAAACGCTATCTCGCCTCCAACGGCGTCAGTGCAAAGGTGGAGTTCAGTTGGGGCGCAACGGAAGTGAAGCCGCCGGAGCTTGCCGACGCTATTGTGGAGGTGACGGAAACAGGCTCTTCCCTGCGCGCCAACAAGCTCCGCATTGTGGATACGGTGCTCGAGTCCAATACGCAGCTCATCGCCAATGTGAATTCCTGGAAGGACCCCTGGAAACGCCGGAAGCTCGAAGATATCCGGTTGCTGCTCGAAGGCGCCATCAACGCGCTGGGTAAAGTGGGATTGATGCTCAACGTGCGTCAGGCTGATCTTTCCAACGTACTCGGCGTGCTTCCGGCCCTAAAAAAGCCCACCGTCTCAAACCTCAGCGATGAAGAGTGGCTGGCCGTGAACACCATCCTTGATGAATCGACGGTTCGCGCCATCATCCCGCGCTTGAAGGAAGCCGGCGCGCAAGGGATTGTGGAGTATCCGTTGAACAAGATCGTGATGTGATGGAGACACAGGCTGAAGGCGCCGCAGTGCGCCGCACAAAGTCCGGAATGATTCGAATCGTTCATCATCGCGAAGCCGCAGACTTGGTAACCCGCAAGGCCGCAGGACTCGCCGAGGCTGAGCGCGCGGTAGCGCCGATTCTGGAAGCTGTCCGTACTCGCGGCGACGCCGCGCTTGTGGAATACGCACAGCGTTTCGACGGCTTCAACGGCGCGAGCGTGCTGATTCCGCCGGACGAGTGTCATTCTGCGTTGGAAGGGCTTGATACGGAATTCTTGTGCGCCGTCGAGACCGCAAGTGAAAACATTCGAGCCTATGCGGAAATGCAACTGCCGCGGGATCAATCCACCGCCTATCCCGACGGGCGCCGTCTCGGCTGGATTGTGCGTCCGCTCGATTCGATGGGCGCCTATATCCCGGCGGGCCGCTATCCACTGCCTTCGACTCTGTTGATGACCGCGATTCCCGCCCAGGTCGCCGGGGTGAAGACAATCTGCATCGCCTGCCCGCGACCCAGTGCCGAGATCTTGGGCTTGGCGGCTTACCTGAATGTTGCGCACGTTTTTCGCATGGGAGGCGCTCAAGCCATTGCGGCGCTGGCTTATGGCACTGAAACCGTTCCGAAGGTGGATCGAATCGTAGGTCCGGGGAATATCTATGTGGCTGCGGCGAAGAAGCTGATTGCCGGAGACACTGGAATCGATTTCATTGCAGGTCCCACGGAAATCGTCATCATTACGGCAGACGCGGACCCCGCATACGTGGCCGCCGACATGCTCGCTCAGGCCGAGCATGATACCGAGGCTTCGGCAATCCTGCTGACCACCTCGCGCACGCTCGCCGAAGCTACGGCCGTCGAGATCGAGCGACAACTCGAATCCCTTCCAACCGCTCCGGTAGCTCGCGAAGCGATCCAGCGCAATAGTGCAATCGTGCTGACGGACTCGTTGGATCAGGCCATCGACTTCTCCAATCGGCTTGCGCCGGAGCATCTCGTCTTGCACGATCCAAGTCTGCTGCCCGGTATCCGGCATGCCGGTAGCATCTTCCTGGGTCCATTCAGTCCCGAAGCGGCCGGTGATTACTGCTCGGGCCCAAATCACGTCCTGCCCACTTCGGGTGCCGCGCGATTGAGAGGTGGCCTCTCGGCAGCCGATTTCGTCAAGGTCATCTCTGTTCAGGAACTCACGTCAGCGGCACTGGCGAAGCTGAAGCCGGCGATAGCGAATCTCGCACGCGCCGAAGGCCTCGAAGCGCACGCGCGTTCGGTGGCGGTGCGCACCCGTGGCTAACCACACTACCATCGCGACGCCACGTCCGCGCGAGGCTGTGCTGCGCATGGCGCCTTATTCGCCTCCCACGGCGGGGCGCGCTGGCAAGCTCCGCCTCGATTTCAACGAAAACACGGTGGGCTGCTCGCCGCGCGTGGTCGAGTACTTGAAGGAGCATCTCGCCGCAAGCGACCTTGCCGTTTATCCCGAATATGCAGAGACACGGAATGCGCTGGCAGCTTTCCTGGGCATCGCTGCGGATGAATTGCTTCTGACCAACGGAACCGACGAGGCCATTCAGGTTTTGATGAACACCTACGTGGACGATGGCGATGACGTCCTGCTACTTCGCCCGTCGTACGCGATGTATCGTTTCTACGCCGAGCTTGCGGGCGCTTCTATCCGCGAAGTCGATTATCGCCCTCTGGATCTCGCCTTCCCGCTGGACGAGCTCTTGCAGGCCATCCGGCCAACCACCCGCGCCGTGCTTCTTGCAAACCCGAATAATCCCACCGGTACCGGCGTCTCGCTCAGGGGTATCGAACAGATTCTCGACCGCGCCAGCCACGCTGCCGTCCTGGTCGATGAGGCATACTTCGACTTCAGCCATGTAACGGCGATCGGACTCGTGCGCGAGCGGCCCAATCTCTTCGTTAGCCGCACCTTTTCCAAGGTCTATGGGATGGCCGCGATGCGTTGCGGGTGTCTCGTGTCGCAGTCCGAAAACATCGAATTCTTGCACAAGGCGCAATCCCCGTACAGCGTGAACGCGCTGGCGGCTATCGCGCTGCGGGCCGCGGTTCGCGATACGGCTTATGTTGACAGCTACGTGAAAGAGGTGCTCGCTGCCCGCGAGTTGCTCTACGAAGGCTTCCGCAAGCTGGGCATCCGCTATTATCCGAGCGAAGCCAATTTCGTGCTCTTTTGCGCGGGCGATCGCGCCGTCTTGCTGCGCGATGAACTGCGGACTCGCGGCGTTCTGGTGCGCGATCGTAGCTATGAGATTGCCGGGTGCGTGCGGGTCACCGTCGGCACCCGTGAACAGGTTCGCCGTTTCCTCGACGAGCTGGAGGAACTTTGGTGAGCGGAGAGATGGCGCCAAAGGTGCCCAACCGGCATATTTCGCCCGGGTGCGATAAGGGCGGGGCTTCAGCCCCGCCGGAAAGCGGCGCTTCATTTCAATCCCCCTTCACGGCGCTGGACAGTTTGTTTTGGCAAACTGTCCAGCGCGTGAGGGCTTGTACAACTCAATAGCGACTCATGACGGCGGGGTTAAAACCCCGCCCTTTCCGGAGGAGTTGGTGAGAAATGCGGGCTAAGCCTGACTTAGTCGTCTTCGACATGGATGGCGTTCTGGTAGATGACACCGAGTCCTACCGCGACACCATTATCGCGACGGTCCGATACTACACGGGCCGCGAGGTCACGCGCGAGCTGGTGCAGGACTACAAGAACCAGGGTGGATGGAATGATGATTGGCTGCTGGCGCAGAAGATCGCGCGCGATCTTGGAGTGGGGGTGGAGTACGCCCCATTGGTGGAGAAATTCAATGAATTCTTCTTCGGAAGCAACGGAACCGAGGGCCTGATCCTCCGCGAGAGGTGGCTTGCCCAAGCGGGCGCGCTCGAGCGGCTCGCCGGGCGCTTCCAGTTGGCCATTTTCACGGGCCGGAGAAGGTTTGAAGCTCAGCCGACGCTCGATCGCTACGCCCCCCACCTGCGCTTTGACCCGATTGTTTGCGCCGAGCACGTGGCAAATCTGAAGCCTGCTCCCGACGGCCTGCTCAAGATCATCGAGCTCGCGCCCGGCCGGAAGCTCTGGTACGTCGGTGACAACGTCGACGACGCGCGCAGCGCGCGCGCTGCGGGCGTCTCATTCATCGGCATCGCGGCGAAGACCCATCTGCGTTACCAGGAACTTGTTCAGCTCTTCAGGTCTGAAGGCGCAGCAAGCGTGATCGAGAGCATCAATCAGCTCGAGTCAGTGCTTCCTGTCGGGGGCGACAGGCAGGCGTAAGGGCGGCCCTTGTGGCCGCCCGAGCACCAAGATGCGATCCGCAACCCTATCGCGCAACACGAAGGAAACAGCCATAACGGCCAAGCTGCGCATCGAAGGCCGCGGCCGGTATGACATCCACACCGGAATCCGTTTCTTGGATCATATGCTGGAGCTCTTCACCAAACACGGCGGATTTGACCTTATGTTTTGCGCGAAGGGCGACCTCGACGTCGATCAGCATCACACGGTAGAGGATGCAGGCATCGTGCTCGGCCAATTGTTCTCAAAGGCGCTTGGCGACCGGCGCGGCATCAACCGCGCGGGCTATTTCGTCATGCCCATGGACGAAACGCTGGCGGCGGTGGCGCTCGATCTCAGCGGGCGTCCGGCGCTCGCTTATCAGGATCGCGTCCGTGTGCGTTATGTAGGCGACTTGCAAGCCGAGCTGGTTGAGGACTTTTTTGGCGGCTTCGCAAATCACGCCGGCGCCAGCGTCCATGTGAAGGTGCTGGAGGGCCGGTCAAATCACCATAAGATCGAGGCCGTCTTCAAGTGCTTCGCTCGCGCCCTGAAGTACGCGTGCTCCAAGGACAAGAGTCTGCGGGGCCAACTCCCCTCCACCAAGGGCTTACTATGATTGGCAGTCTTCTAAGTTGGCCTGGGAGCGCGGGCGTCCCGCCCGCTTTTGATCGCAGCCTGCGGCAACGCCGCAGGGTGAAACGATCTCGACGCAGAACGAAGAGCGGGCGGGACGCCCGCGCTCCCAGGCCAAATTGGGACACTACCCTATGATCGCGCTTGTTGCCTACGGAGCCGGCAACCTGCGTTCGGTGGCCAACACACTTTCGGAGCTCGGCGCCCCGTACGAAGTTGTCAGCGAGGGCCTGGCGATCCGGCGCGCCAAGAAAATCATTCTGCCCGGTGTCGGCCACTTCGGCCAAATGATGCGATCGCTCGATGTGTTGGGTGTGCGGGAGCCGCTTCTGGAAAGAATGCGCGCGGGTGTTCCTTTTCTCGGCATCTGCCTCGGCTTGCAGGCGCTGTTTGAAGGGAGCGAGGAAGCACCTGAGGCTCCAGGCTTCGGCCTCTATCCGGGCAAGGTTCGGCGTTTCGCGAATTCGGATATTCGGGTGCCCCACATGGGATGGGATCAGATTGAGGCGCAACCTGGTTCGTGTCCGTCGAAGCTGCTGGCGAACACCAGTTCACCGCCGTACCTCTACTTTGCGCACAGCTACTACGCGCCGATGGTTCCGGCTACGGCGGCCACTTGCACGTATTCGCTGCCTTACACGGCAGTGCTGGAGGACGGCAACGTATTTGGGGTGCAATTCCATCCTGAGAAATCCGGCAAGACGGGCCTTCAGGTGATGAAGAACTTCGTAGAGCTAAGCAGCCGGGAGCTATTCAATGAACCGTGAGGAAGGTACGAATGAGGCGGCGACGGTGGGAGGTCGGTGGGAAGTACCCTGCCCCTCGGACAGGCTTGCGAGCCGGATCCGTGGGGGTACCCCCGGGGGTAGTGGGTGTGCGAAAACGAACCCAAAACCACATGTGATTGATTATAAGGTATTTAAATCTGAAATTATGGGCTTTTTGCGGAACGAGTTGAAAAAACGAACCCAAAACGGTAATCAACTGATTTTATTATTGATAGCGCACAAAAAGCGGTGTAAACGGCGTTCCAAAACGAACCTAAACGAACCCAAGACGGACGCGCAGCGAGTGGAGCAAGCCCTTTAGAATCAGAGCGCCTGCGAAGGCGCCGAAAAACGAACCTAACCCGAACCGTAAAACGAACCCAAGAGACCCTGAGGGTGACGATGGCGATGCTGTTTCGGCGCTTTCGGTGTGGAGGCTGCAAGCGACAGCAGTCGTCAAGAATGCCGTGAGCCATGCTAGCCAAACGAATCATTCCGTGCCTTGACGTCACCGGCGGCCGCGTCGTAAAGGGGGTGAACTTCGTCAACCTGCGCGACGCAGGCGACCCGGTGGAACTGGCGGAGCGTTACAACCTCCAGGGTGCTGATGAACTGGTGTTTCTCGATATCACGGCTTCGAGCGACCAGCGCGACATCATGGCGGACGTCGTCGCCCGCACCGCGCGCCGCGTTTTCATTCCCTTGACCGTGGGGGGAGGCATTCGTTCGGTGGCGGATGCTCGCAAGATTCTGCTGGCGGGCGCCGACAAGGTCAGCGTAAACACGGCTGCTGTCAGCCGGCCTGAGCTCATCCACGAACTCAGTGAGGAGTTTGGATCTCAAGCCGTGGTACTCGCCATCGATGCCCGCAGTCGCGCGCCGGGCGCCTGGAACGTCTACACACGTGGCGGCCGTGATGACGCGGGACTGGACGCCGTGGAGTGGGCAGCTCGGGGCGAATCTCTCGGGGCCGGTGAAATTCTGCTGACCTCCATGGACACGGACGGAGTTCAGCGCGGCTTTGACTGCGATCTCACACGTGCTGTGGCTCACGCGACGCACGTGCCAGTGATCGCTTCGGGTGGCGCAGGAAAACCGGAGGACTTCGTCGAGGTGCTGGGCCAAGGGCGGGCCGACGCCGCGCTCGCTGCTTCCATCTTCCATTACGGCGCGTATACGGTGGGCGATCTGAAAACCTTCCTCACGCAACACGGGGTCGCGGTGAGGCCGCCGGCATGATTATTCCCTGCATCGATCTCATGGACGGTAAGGTGGTTCAGCTTGTGCAGGGCCGTGATAAGGCCTTGGAGGGCGATGCGCCTCTCGCGATGCTGCGCAAGTTCGAAGCATTTCCTGAGATTCAAGTCATTGACCTCGACGCGGCCATGGGCAAGGGCTCGAATGACAGAATTGTGGAACTCCTCGCGAGGCGCGCGACCACGCGCGTGGGCGGCGGCGTTCGCACCGTGGAACGAGCTCGCCGTTTGTTGCAACAGGGTGCGCACCGAGTAATCATCGGTACGGCGGCCTTTCACAACACCGGGGTGAATACGCCTTTTCTCGCTGAACTGGTGCGCACGGTTGGCCCGGAGCAGGTGCTGATCGCCCTCGACTCGAAGAATGGCCGCATCGTGGTGCGCGGCTGGCAAGAGGCGACCGGACTTGCGGCTGAAGAGGTCCTGCGCCAGCTCGAACCGTACTGCGGCGGCTTTCTCTGCACGTATGTCGATAAGGAAGGCATGATGGAAGGCACCGATCTCGCGTGGTTTCGTCGCCTTCGCGTCGCTACCCGCCACGAGCTGACCGCGGCGGGCGGTATCTCTACGATGGATGAGATCCGCGAGTTGAGTTCCCTCGGTATTCACTGCGCCTTGGGCATGGCCATTTACACGGGGCGTCTCGATCTTGCGGAATTGGCCAGATTGTCCGATGGCGCTGGAATTGAGCCGCGTGTGTGATGGATACGTAACGGGTCTCAAAATTGCTTCAAGTTCAAAAGAACATCTGGCCATGATATCTGTCCAAGGTCTTTACAGAAGCGCCGCCGCGTCTTTGCTGGCGGCGTTTGGCCTGTGGACGCTCCACCTGGCTGGCATCAGCGCCCGGCCCGAGGGACAAGGAAACTCCGAGGACCCCATCCGCCACATCAGGCATGTGATTGTCATCATGCAGGAGAACCGTTCGTTCGACAGTTACTTCGGAACTTTTCCGGGAGCCGATGGCATCCCCATGCACAACGGCGATCCAACGGTCTGCGTCCCTGACCCCAAGAGCGGAGCGTGCGTCAAGCCCTACCATGACGCCCAGGACCGGAACGGCGGAGGCCCGCACAGCCGAGGCTCCGCGATTGACGATGTGGATGGGGGCAAGATGGACGGCTTCATCAAGCTCGTCGAACAGGCCCGCATCGCCTGCAACGATCCGGACGATCCCGCCTGCGTCGACCAGCGCATTCCTGACGTGATGGGCTACCACGACGGAGGAGATATCCCCAATTATTGGGCGTATGCGCGGAATTTTGTTTTGCAGGACCGGATGTTTGAGCCCAACGCATCCTGGAGCCTGCCGGAACATCTGTTCCAGGTTTCGGAATGGTCGGCTCGCTGCACTCGCCACGATGACCCGTTCAGTTGCACCAATGCCCTGGCACTCCCGGGAGAGCCCCCGGACTTCTTCGGGGGAGAGTTGGCGGAAAAAAAGGCAGGGAAGCCGCGGCCGGACCCTATCTACGCATGGACGGACCTCACCTATCTCCTGCACAAGAATCATGTGAGCTGGGGCTATTACGTCCTGGAAGGCACCGAACCTGATTGTGAGGACGATGAGGCGGAAGACTGTTTGCCCGTCAAGCAGAATGCCAAGACTCCCGGAATTTGGAATCCTTTGCCCTATTTCGACACCGTCAAGAATGACGGCGAGCTCGGAAATATCCAATCTGTTGAAGTGTTCATGAAACGGGCCAAAACGGGCACTCTACCAGCCGTATCGTGGGTGGTGCCTTCGGGTGACGTGAGCGAGCATCCGCCGGACCTCGTGAGCCGCGGCCAGACCTTCGTCACCAGCCTCGTCAACGCCGTGATGTCCGGGCCAGACTGGAAAGACTGCGCGATCTTTCTGGCATGGGATGACTGGGGCGGGTTCTACGATCATGTGGTTCCGGTGCGTGTCGACGAAAACGGCTACGGCTTGCGAGTGCCGGCGCTCGTGATTTCGCCGTACGCGAGGAAGGGGTTTATCGATCATCAGACGTTGAGTTTCGATGCCTACGCGAAGTTCATTGAAGACGATTTCCTGGGCGGCCAGCGGCTGGACCCGAAGCACGACGGCCGGCCCGATCCGCGTCCGACGGTACGGGAGGACGCCGCGCAACTCGGCGATCTCCGACGCGACTTCGATTTCGACCAGCCGCCGAGGGCTCCGTTGATTTTGCAGGAGCATCCCAGGACCACGTTGATTCCACCCGCCCCGCCCGCGGCCAACGGAGCAGCGCCGTGAATACGACTTTTTGCACTGAGTAGCGGCCAGGGCTTCGACCGTCCTGCCGGCGGGCAATTGTAACTGGGCTGTCACCAGGATTCGAAAAGGGCGGGGCTTCAGCCAGGCTTCAGCCCCGCCGATCTTGCTGAAGCTGTGCTGTTTGTGTCCCGATCTCGGCACAGCTTGCCATTTGGCAAGCTGTGCCGAGATCGGGAAATGGCAGCTATCCGACGGACCTCGTAACGGCGGGGCTGGAAGCCCCGCCCTTTTCGAATCCTGGTGAGAAATGCGGGCTAGGGTTTTGCTTCTGGCGCACCTGGCGGCTCGCTGGAGGTGATTGGGTAATGAGGAATTCTCTGTTTGCGGCTATTGTTCTTGCTCTATCGAGTTTGCGATTGTGCTTCGCACAGCAGAAGTTTCAATATCCATTTCAAGACCCAAGCCTTCCTGCCGAGAAGCGCATCGACAACATTCTGTCGCTCGCGACCCTCGACGAGAAGATCGATTGCCTTAGCGTCCAGACGGGCGTTCCTCGCCTGGGCATTCCGAGCTACGGTGGATCAGAGGGGATTCACGGAGTGGTGCAGCGCGGCTATGAGCGCTTTCATTGGACACGCCTCACCACGACGCAGTTTCCGCAACCTCCCGGGATGGGAGAAACGTGGGACCCGGGGCTGGTGCGGCAGGCTGGTGCGATCGAGGGCTATGAGGCGCGGTTCATCACGCAGACGAAAAAATACAATCGCCAGATTCTGATGCTCTGGGGGCCACAGGCCGATCTCGCGCGCGATCCGCGTTGGGGACGCAGCGAGGAGGTGTATGGCGAAGACCCGTTCTTTAACGGGACGATGGTTGTGGCGTTTATTCACGGATTGCAGGGCGATGATCCCAAATACTGGCAGGCTGCCTCGCTGATGAAGCACTTCTTGGCGAACAGCAATGAGGACCACCGCACCAGCTCGTCGTCGGACTTTGACGAGCGGCTTTTCTGGGAGTATTACTCGGTCCCGTTCCGCATGGGATTTCTTGAGGGTGGCGGGAAGGCCGTAATGGCATCGTATAACGCCTGGAACGGCACGCCGATGGCCATCAATCCTATTCTGCGAAGCATTCTGATTGACAAGTGGGGCGTGGATGTCATCTCCAGCGACGGCGGCGCAGTCACGGATCTGGTGACGCAGCACAAGAGATTCGCCACGCAGAAGGACGCGGTGGTTGCGTGTCTGCGCGCGGGCATCAATCAATTCCTGGATCGGTATAAGAACGAGACGAAGGCTGCTCTCAAGGACGGCTCGATCACAGAAGCTCAGATCGATGCACTGCTGCGGCCGAAGTTCCGCATTACGCTGAAGCTGGGCTTGCTCGACCCGCCGGAGATGGTTTCCTATTCGTCAGTCAAGGATTCACCGGAGCCGTGGAATACCGACAAGGACCGCAACGTGTCGAAGAGGATGGCGCTGGAGTCAGTCGTGCTGCTGAAGAACGCGGACGGATTTTTGCCGCTGCGAAAGGGATCGGTGAAGTCGATTGCGGTAATCGGGCCGCTGGCGGACTCCGTTCACTGGGACTGGTATGGCGGCATCCCTCCGCACGCGGTGACACCGCTGGAAGGTATTAAGGCAGAGGTCGGACCCGGGGTTGCGGTGAACTATGCCGCCGACAATAGCGGCGATGCTGCAGTGAAAGCCGCGCGCGCGTCAGATGTGGCGGTTGTGATTGTGGGGAACGATCCCACCTGCGGGCCGGATATGGCGCATGCCTGGAATCCGGATGCATCCACGAAGCCATGCCAGTATCCCAGCGAAGGGCGCGAAGGACGCGACCGGCAAAGCATCACGCTCGAACAAGAAGAGCTGGTGAAGCAGGTGTACGCGGCCAATCCGAAGACGGTGATGATTCTGGTCTCGAGCTTTCCTTATGCCATCAACTGGTCGCAGGAGAATCTTCCCGCGATTCTGCATATGGCACACGCTTCGCAGGATGAAGGCACAGCGCTGGCGCAGGTTTTGTTCGGAGACGACAACCCCGGAGGGCATCTGGTGACGACCTGGCCGGCGTCGCTCGATCAAGAGCCTCCGATGATGGATTACAACATTCGCGACGGCAAGACCTACATGTACTTCAAGGGTAAGCCTCTTTATCCGTTCGGGTACGGCCTGAGTTATACGACGTTCAAGTTTGCCAATTTGCGGACCAGCGCGCCGCGAATCGCAAAAGATGGCGAGATCACCGTGAGCGTAAAGGTCACCAACACAGGCAGCCGGGCCGGGGACGCGGTGGTCCAACTTTATGTGAGCCACCTGAAATCAAAGGTGGAGCGGCCGCGTGAAGAGCTTGAGGGATTTCGGCGCGTGAGTCTCGCGCCAAAAGAGACGAAGACGGTGGAAATTCCGCTGAAGGCTTCGCAGCTTGCGTACTGGGATGTGAAGCAGGGCAAGTTTGCGGTTGAGACGGAGCCCGTGAAGTTGATGATTGGCGATTCGTCGGCAGACATCAAGTTGGCGGAGACCGTTCCTGTGTCATAGGCTAGGTGCGGATGAAACGGCTCGACCATCTCTCTGGAAGTAGACCGTGCTGGCGGGCCGTCAGCATCCTTTACTCACTTGGGCCTCTCAACATCCGCAGGATCGCGATGATCGTGTTCCAATTCCGCGTCGCCGACGGCACAGCGCGCAGCAGGCAAGGCTTTCATCATCCAGCCGCCGGCAGGCGCCATCTCACGAAAATGCCCGAAAGATCGGTTTACGATCGACTCAGCCTGCGCTGGGTGAAGGCTGCGATTTCTTGGAGCCGCGAGCCCGCTGGTGAGCCCACCGTTGCCTGACCGAAATTTTCGGAACAGAAATGCAGGCTAACCTCGTCTCCGACGCGTTGTGCTAGAATCTGCTGGGCGCTCAGTGCCCAAGATCGTGCTTGGAAAGGCAGTTCGCCAATATCGCATCGTGGAGAAACTCGGCGGCGGCGGGATGGGTGTGGTCTACAAGGCCGAGGACTCCAAGCTCGGCCGGTTCGTGGCCCTCAAGTTCCTGCCCCCGGGTGTCGCCTCTGACCCTCAAGCCCTCGAGCGCTTCCGGCGTGAAGCGCGCTCCGCCTCAGCCCTGAATCATCCCAACATTTGCACCATTCACGATATCGACGAGTTCGAGGGCCAACCCTTCATCGCCATGGAGTTGCTGGAGGGGCAGACGCTCAAACATCGCATCGGGACGAAACCTCTAAAGATCGATGACCTGCTGGAGCTCGCGATCCAAATTGCCGACGCGCTTGACGCGGCGCACCAGAAGGGGATCATCCATCGCGACATCAAGCCGGCGAACATCTTTGTCACCAACCGGGGCCAGGCGAAGGTCTTGGATTTCGGATTGGCTAAATTTGGCGTAGGGGCGGGAGTTACCCCGCCCTCGACCGGGGCGCAGCAAGCGGCGCCCCGACAAGACACGCCGACTGTGTCGATCGAACCCGATCATCTCACCAGCCCGGGCGCCACCGTGGGCACAGTTGCCTACATGAGCCCAGAACAAGCGCGGGGCGAGGAACTGGATGTCCGGACCGACTTGTTCAGCCTCGGCGCCGTGCTTTACGAGATGGCGACCGGCCAGCAGGCGTTTTACGGGGCCACCACTGCCGTCGTTTACGAAGCGATTTTGAATCGAGCACCCGCTCCAGCCATAAGCCTTAACCCGAACCTGCCGCCCAGGTTTGAAGAAATCACGAACAAGGCGCTGGAAAAGGACCGGGAACTGCGCTACCAGCACTCCTCCGAGATTCGAACGGATCTGAAGCGACTGAAGCGGGACACCAGCTCGGGACGCCTTGCAGCCGCGGCAACGGCCGGTGCACGGGTGACAGGCGACGCAGCACCGGGCTTCAGCCCGGCATCGAGCCATTCCACCCTGAAGGGTGCGACCAGCGACAGCTCCGATTCGCAGGTGATCGCGGGCTTGACAGAGCGTCACCGGAAAGCCCTCATCGGCGTGACCGCTGCCGCTGTCATGATCGCCGCCACGCTGAGCTACGTCCTCTATCGCGCCCTTAGCCGTACCGCGGCGCCGCCCGCCAGCCTGGAATTTACCCGCCTAACGGGCAGCGGAGACGTCCAGCAGGCAGACATCTCGCCCGATGGCAAATATGTGGCCTACGTGCGGTCGATGGCAGGCAAGCAAAGCCTCTGGCTGAAGCAACTGGCGACGGACAGTGATGTGCAGATCGCCACCTTGGGCGACGACATCTGCCCGGGCCTGGCCTTCTCTCCCGATGGCAGCTACGTTTACTTCGTCCGCCAGGATCCCCTGGAACCTAGCGGCGATCTCTACCAGGTGCCCGCCCTGGGCGCTCCCCCGAGAAAGATGCTGGTGGGGATTGGCGGCCCTCCGGCACTTTCACCTAATGGCGAGCGGGTAGCCTTCATTCGGCAGACACGGGGTGAATCCAGCTTGCTGACGGCGTCGCTGGATGGCTCTGGCGAGCGGGTGCTGGTGTCCTACAAGGCGCCCGAGAGGATTTATCCGCCCCGCGTCGCGTGGTCTCCGAACGGGAAGACCCTCGCCCTGACCCGCGAACCTCCTCAGGCAGTCTTGACGACCATCGCATCGGAAGGCGGGCCCCACCAGCCGATAGCGGGCACGCTGTGGAAGAACATTTACGATCTCACCTGGCTCCCTGGAGGCCGCCACTTGATCCTGGCTGGCAGTCTTCAAGGGGCTTCCGGCACGATCACGACATCGCAGATTTACGAAGTCTCGGTTGAGGGGGGCGGGGCCCGCCAAATCACTCAAGACCTTTCGGAATACACCGGAGTCCGGGTGAGTGCGGACGGCAAAATGCTCCTGGCGTTACAGAGCCAGACTCTTGCGACCCTGCAGATCGCTATGGGCGGAGATAAGACCGAACCCCGGCCCTTGAGCGCCGGGAACCAGAGCCGCGACGGGCAGGATGGTCTGGGGTGGACGCCAGACGGGAAGATCGTCTATTTCTCGTTTTCGAACGGACGCGGTGACCTTTGGGAAATGAGCGCGGACGCCTCAAACCCTCACCGGCTCACCAACGGCAGCCGGTCCTTATTTTCATATTGGCCCAATGTCTCTCTCGACGGGAACTTCATTGCCTTCGCCCAGCGGGACGGAAGTGGCAAGATCAGCATCTGGCGCATGAGTATGGACGGCAGCAACCTGAAGCAGCTTACTCCTGGCGCCATTGACCTATATCCCGCCCTATCACCCGACGGCCGGTGGGTGGTTTTCACCAAGGTGCAGGGCGGAAAGTTTGTTCTGATGAAGGCTTCGAGCGAAGGTGGCCCTGCGGTCCCTCTGACGGACTACAGGTGTGACTGGCCAACCATTTCTCCGGACGGGAAGTGGATTGCCTGTCTATACCATGCCGGCGAGAATCAGCCCGTCAGCATGGCGCTAGTTCCTTTCGCGGGCGGCCAACCCGTCAAGGTTTTCCCGCTACCCGTTACCGGCAGCTATCCCCTCCATTGGACACCGGACGGTCGCGCCATTTCTTTTCGCAATCGAGTGAATGGCGTGGGGAACATCTGGGAACAACCCGTGACGGGTGATTTACCGAAGCCGCTGACGCAATTCACGGACGGCGAGATTTTCTGGTTCGCCTGGTCGGGCGACGGCCGCCTGGCACTCTCGCGTGGCACGGAGCAGACCGACGCGGTGCTGATCAAGAACTTCTAATGATGGGCAAGACGATTTTGCGTTGCATTGATCGGCCCTTCAGGCCTGTCAAATTTAGAAGCTCCACCGAGTGGCAACGAGATGCCGCTCTCCAAAGAAAGGAAGACCTAATCTGCAATCTCTGAACCGACACGCAGGCGGTTTGCGTGCTGCGAGGGCAGTTCGCGCCTCTTTTCTCGTTCTCGCTCTAGCGATCTTGCCCTGTTGTAGCGACCGTTCAGGCGCCGTCCGCGTTGAGCACAAATCCTCCAACAAGAAGGCAACGGTTTATGACGAGGGCGAGCTCGCGGGACGGGTGATTTTCGCGTCAGGAGTGGCGGGTATTCCGGCCTCGGGCGCCAACATTCTGGTAATCGACACGGAAAGCGGCAAACAGATGCTGGAGTATCTTCAGAAGGTATCGGAGCCCTCCTGCCTCAAGCGCCTGACAGGCATGGAGACGTTTCTGCTCGAATTAGCGCGATCCAGCGCCCAGGCCGGCCACACACCCCCTACGGTTTCCGCAGACGCGGACGGCTACTTTCTGTTGCCGCAGGTGAAGCCGGGCGCTTACCTTGTGGTCGCATACGGCAGGGCGGGGGATATTCAGGCCATTTGGGAGCAGCCAGCTATGGTCGAGCGCTTTCAAGCGGTGATGGTGAAGATGGTCAACCCGCTACTGGCCTGCTCGGCGAATGACCAGGATTTGAAACCGTCGGGATTGCCGCCGCCCACGCCCCAGCGGCCCGGACAGCCGCAGCCGCCGGGCTCGGGGCCGTAGGGGCGGGCCTTGTGCCCGCTCGCGGACGGCCACGAGGGTCACCTCGACCTGGCCCCAGCCGTTTTTCCGCAGCCGCGATAAAGTAGGCTACACCATGAGCGTAGAGTGCTGAGTAACTTTACTCTTGACAAGCGCTTAGACATATGCTAGGGTAGCTGCCGTCCGGTCCGTCGGCGTCTTTCAGCGCTTTCGCCGGCTCACCGAGATCCCATGGCTGTGGCACCGATCGTCAGGGGTTCCGTTTGCGGCTCCCCGGGTGTTGGGGATGAAACGCGCCACCCCTCTCAACATGACGTGATTCACTGCTCCGCTGCTGAGCCCCAAAGCGGGCATGGGTCCGGCAGAGGAGGGTCAAAAAATCGCGAAATGAAGGGAATAATCCGTGATGTTGTTGATAATAAAGTACCTGCTTTCGTAACCCTGGGGTGCAAGAAGGAGCACCCCGGGGGGGTACCACCGATGCCCGCTAACGAACCCAAACTTGTATCATGTTGTTACAGCGTATGTTAGTGGCGATTTGAGGCCCTATTTCCAAAACGAGTCAAAAAAACGAACCCAAAACAATTAACTGGCAGATTCAAAAATGGATAGGAGTCAAAAAGGGGTCAATTTGGCGTTCGAAAACGAACCTAAACGAACCTGAGTTTCGGGGGAAAAAGCGTGCAAAATCAGGAAACGAACCCAACGAATTCAAGAAACGAACCCGAGACTAGCTCGGCGGTTGGGCGTGGGCTCGTTGGTCTGAGGTCCAAGACTTCGCTAGGCGTCTGATCGGAGCGGGATTGAACAAGATAGCGAGTTTTCGAAGTCGGAGCGCCAAACCACCCCTCAGTTGCCCCAGGGCTGGGCGAAGTGGGACGGGTGAAAACCAGGTTCCTGACAAGGCACCCCCCGGGGTACCACCTATGGGCGCTAACGAACCCAAACTCGTATCATGTTGCTGCAGCGTATGTTAATGGCAATCAGGTGGGCTGTTTGCCAAACGAGTCGAAAAAACGAACCCAAAACACTTAACCCGCAGATTCGAGGATAGATAAGAGTCAAAAAGGGGCCAAATTGGCGTCCGAAAACGAACCTAAAGAAAGCGCCGGGATAAACCGACCTGGAGTTGAGGATGAAAGAGCCTCACAGGAAAGGAGTAGCGATCCACCCTGACCCCGAGTCATGCGCCAGCAGCCGT
>DATJYK010000383.1:0-20443 GCA_035578005.1 Terriglobia bacterium | reverse complement strand
GCGAGGTGCCGACTAATGGACGCATCACGGAGGCCGATGCGGCCGAGCCAGACGAATGTGAGCCCGCCCAGTCCGATCGAAGCTCCCTCCTCACACCCTTCGCTTCCCGCTGCGCTCGAATATGGCATTGAGCGGCGCGTTAGCTCGTGTGCTGGCCATACCGAGCGTTTTTCAACGACTTGGCCTTCTCAGGCCATTTCACGCCTGGGACAATTGTTCCGAAGGGTTCCGCGACTGATCCTCATACTGGTCGAATCTTCATCTCACAGGAGGTTCGACCAATGTTCGAAAGACTCTTCGCACCTGCGCTCCTGCGCTCCTCTCTTATTGACTCAGTGGTTCCCAAAGCCTATCATCGCTGGCAACGTCAGGAGGGTAAGCCAGCATGGTTGGCGAGACGATCGCCCCTTCCGTTTAGAGCTGCTGAGGAGCATCGCTCTCGTACCGTTCGTGAGTTTTGGAGAACGCGGCGCCCAGTCCGCGACGCTGAGCTGCATTCTGTGACGCCGTCCGTGTATAGGATCAGGAGATCGCCCTTGGCGAGTCGCACCGCGGTCTGCTCATAACCGGTGCCGGGGATCAGCCCGAGAGGTCGCCTTGTTGGTGGAATCCTTTCCGGAAACGGGGGGCTGAGTTGTCTGCGGGGGAAGTTGTGGGCGAACGGAAGCCGAGCCGAGAAGGAATGCCAGTGTGAACAGACCGAGTTTGCTCTTGCAAGACCGCATCGCCTTCGTGGTTTCTCTCGGCGAATGGTATCACTGACAATCCCGAAAGACGAGGTTATTGGCGAGTTGGCCCATCCAGAAACTATCCAAATGGACGTAAAGTCGCCTCGCTCACTCGGCGTCTGCCGGATCCCGCGGCGCAGGCGGAACATTCGGGTTGGCGCGAAAAACGTTCTCGGGATCGTATTTTGACTTCAATTCTCGGAGTCGATGATAGTTTTCCGGACCGTGCGCGGCGCGCACGGTGTGGTTCGTCCGCGGCGAGGAAATTCGAGTACGCACCCCCGGTCGCGTACGGAGCCAGCTTGTCCCGCAATTCTTTCGCCCATGCGATCTGGACAGCCGATTCTTCATTGCGCTCCCAGCGAGCCTGGATCACCAGGGCGAATCTCGCACCGCGATTACCGTAGGCCGTCGCGGTTTCGGGGATGCGGCCCACCGCACCCTCCAGGTGTGCGATTTTGATGTCAGTCCACGGTGACTCGAGCCGGGACACGTAATCCGTGAGGATCTCCAGTGCCGCGGGGTGAAGCTCCGAGAAGTAGTGGCCGCGCCAATCGTTATAAAAACCGTTGCCCCAGCGCACATCCAGCGATTTCTGCCAAAGCCAATACGGCACGGCGCCGGCTGTGCTGGACAGGGGTGCCGGCGCCCGAGTGAACTCCCCCACCCACTTCATTCCTTCTTCCACGGCCCCGCAATGGCACAAAGCCAACGCGACCACCGGACGCCCCACCCAGTCTTTGGGGATAGCTGAGACCGGAGGCGCCAGGCGGAGAAAGAACCATGTTGTGAGTTCGTCAGGAAACCGGTCTCTGAGCTCTCGATGGCGCTCGACGAGCGCGGAGAACTGCTCCAAAGGAAAATAGACGAGTCCGGCGACCACCATGGGTCCGATCGGATGAATCTGAAACTCCATCGAGGTGACTACGCCGAAGTTCCATCCGCTGCCCCGCAACGCCCAGAATACATTGGGATGCTCGGCGTCGTTCGCGGTAACTAAAGCGCCATCTGCCGTGACCACTTCTGCCGAGCGCAGATTATCGCAACCCAGCCCAAGCTTGCGGTGCAGCCAGCCGATGCCGCCACCAAGGGTGAAGCCGGCGATGCCGGTCATGGAAACGATCGGGCCGGTGCAGGCCAGGCCGAAAGCCTGGTCGACCTGGTCGAACTCTGCCCAGGTAAGCCCGGTTTGCGCCACGGCCCGTTGTGGAGCCGGACTCACAGTCACGGTGCGCATACCCGCCAGATTCAGGAGGATTCCGCCGTTGGTGGAGGCATAGCCGGCCGCATGGTGCCCACCGCCCTTCACCGCGATCTCGAGGTCGTATTCGCGCGCAAACCGGACCGCCGCGATGACATCACTGGCGGATTCACACCGAACGACGGCGCGGGGACGCCGATCGTACAACCGGTTCCAGATCTCGCGGGACGTTTCATAGTCGGCATCCGCCGGTGTAATCAACGGACCGCAGAGACGACTGCGGAGCTGGTCAAACGGAAGATGACTCAAGACAGGCGCTCCTCCGAGCTACAATCCTTCGCTTGCCGCGAGAACAGCCGCGTGGTGCTCGTCCACATCGTACCAAACCCGTCAACGACTCAATCCAGTGCTGCGTCTGCCCAGGAAGTGCCCGGAGGGTCAGCGGCAAGCAGCCTTCCTATCCACGTAGGAACGGCAGGCAATATTTTGACCTAACGCTCAGGACCATTCCGGGGCCGGGCAATCAGTCTAGATTTCGGCACGAAACGACAGGACCCTGCCCCACCCCGGCAGATCTCTCCGAGATCCTGTATCGCGACGAGCATCCCCCAAGGTTCTCCGTATCCCTACGAGCATCCCGCACTGCACGGAGCGTTCACTCTGTCTGGTTTTGAATAGTCACCTCCGCATGCCGACGCTGAAGCTAGAGGTTAGAACTGTCGATGTTTCTTGCTAAAACTCGCCAATTGTCGAAATTCATCACCGAAAGGCGGGATCGAAGTCTCTTTACACAATAGCTTACGTTTGGCATCCGGAGTGCCCCATTGACGGGTGAGAGTCCGAAAATGGTTTTAAAGATCGAGAAAGTGTTGGATGGACCGGACACTGTTCTCCGGCTCAGCGGACGGATTGACTCGGAACATGTACAAGAGTTGAAGGCCCAAATTGATGACAGCACCGGGAGAATCGTGCTGGATCTCGAAGAGGTGCGGCTCGTCGATTTGGACGCGGCTCACTTCCTGGCGGTTTGCGAGGCAAAGGGAATGGAGCTCAGGCGTTGTCCGCCCTATGTGCGGGAGTGGGTTCTGGCGGAAAGGCCACGCATCCGTGAACTCGAATGAGGGAAGCCGGAGGGAAAGCGCCCCCGTGAGTGGTTCGAGTCTCAAAGCCGGCATCGACCCGAAGCACGGAAGGCTGAAGTGGATCTTAGGCAGTCTGCCCGGCCACGCATGATGTAGCACTTGCCCAAACGCGTACCGCAGAACGGTCAGGCTTCGAGCGGCAAATTCGAGCTGTGACACTGGTCACAATGGTTTGTGTATCTGATCACAGACCTTCAGTTATTTGCTCAATCAGTGTGGGAGGCAGGAGAACCAGAACCTAAGGAGGTCAAGTTCAGTGACTGAACCAACCATCGGCCTCAGGGAGGAGCAAAGACGCACTCAAGTGTCGTAGACGCTCGGCACTTCTCGAAAGAGTGTCGAGGGTCCCAGGGTAATCTCTCAAGGGACCGCAGCCTTATAAGGCAAAAGCTCTTCTGTGTTCAATCAGCTGCCGTGATCGCGGTTAGAACGCGTCTTCGGCAGGCGCAGTGCACCAGAGTAAGTCCCACGGTCAGGTGGGAACACTTCACGTAAGGAGAACGCATATGCAAACTCAGTCCGCAGCGATAATGCAGCCGGCCAAGGAGGCCGCGCCCGTGAACTTGCTTCCCAGCAGCGACCTGGGGGATCGAATCCAGGACCTGTTCAACTCGATCTCCCGCCACGCCTTTGAGATCTTTGACGGCCGAGGGCGCACACACGGCCACGACCTTGAAGATTGGTTCCGCGCGGAGTCGGAGTTGCTGCATCCGGTTCATGTCGACATCACAGAATCCGACGGTGCGCTCACGGTTCATGCGGAGCGCGGAAAGGCTTAGTTCAACAGTGCGTGGCCGAAGTCTCCGAATCCCATGTCGGAGCTGGACAGACCGTCGCAACTGTCATCAGGTTGACACCGCGTCAGCACGTTGACGATGCGAGGTTTGCATGCCGGCGAGATAGGATGCGCGACACACACGTAAAGCCCATGAAACAGAATGACCTAACCGTTTTCTTCTGAGTTCAGAATGTTGGAAGTGCAACTGCATTCTGGGAGACAGTGCGACGTTAGAAGACGCGGAGTGAACTGACTGATGAGGTGCCGGGCTTCAGTGCCAAAGAACTCGAGGTGGCGGCGGAGCCTCATCGTCTTACGATCACTGGCAAGCGTGAAACGAACGAAGAGCGCACAAGCAAGAAGACAATCTACAGGGAACGATGCTCGAACCAAGTCTTCCGGGCCATTAACTTGCCTGCTGAGGTTGATACGACGAAGGTCACGGCCAAACTTAAGGATGGAGTGCTGGAGCTCTCGATGCCGAAGGCTGCCAAGGTGCAAGAGACCAAGATCCAAGAAAGACCGGCTTAAGGCTCAATGCACTTAGAGCAGCGCGTGCGCCATGTAGTCGGTCAACAGGGTTTACAGAAGGCAGCAAAAATACCATGAACAAGGAGAAAACGCGATGCAAAGTGACACGGCATTACAGACCAGTGTTCTCGAGGAACTCAGATGGGAGCCGGGTGTAAAGGCTACAGACATCGGGGTCACCGTCAAAGACGGCGTAGTGACGATCGAGGGTACTGTGGATAGCTACGCCGAAAAGTGGGCGGCCGAGAGGGCCGTAAAACGGTTGTCTGGCGTAAAAGCCCTGGCGGTTGAGATCAATGTCAAGCTCCCCGGCCCCAGTGAGCGGACCGATGCGGACACCGCCGAGGCCGCCAGGAACGCTTTGAAGTGGGATGTCTTAATACCGCAGGACCGGATTAGGGTGACGGTGGGGAACGGCTTCCTCACTTTGGAAGGCGAGGTTGACTGGCAATTCCAGAGATCGGCTGCCGAGCGGGTGGTGCGCTACCTGACGGGAGTAACGGGAATAGCCAACGAGATCACCGTTAAGCCGAAAGTGGCGCCCACGGACGTCAAGGCCAAGATCGAAGCCGCACTCCAGCGCAACGCCATTTTGGATGCGCAGGATATCAAGGTGCAGGCAGACGGAGGTAAGGTGACTTTGAGCGGGAGGGTTCGCTCCTGGGCAGAGCGGGATGAGGCAGAGGATGCTGCTTGGGCCGCGCCTGGGGTCAAGGAAGTGAAGGACCTCATCGCAGTCACATGCTGAGGAAAGTCTGGCACAGCCCTGACCGGTTGACCGAGAGCACTGTAGAACCCCGGCAGCGCCCAAAAGGGGTGGCCGGGCAGCAATCAAATTCAAGACAGGAGATGACCTATGGATCGCATGCTGGTGGTGGTTTTTGACAACGAAACGAAAGCGTACGAAGGGAAGAAGGCCCTTCTGCAACTGGACGGCGAAGGCAGCATCAGCGTTTACGCCTGGGCAGTTCTTGCGAAGCACGCAGATGGGACAGCAACAGTAAAGCAATCGGATGACTCCGCGCCGCTCGGCACTCTCACGGGAACGGCGCTGGGAAGCCTCATCGGTCTGTTGGGCGGCCCGGTGGGTCTGGCTATCGGCGCGATTGGAGGAACGGCTGTGGGCGGGGCCGCCGATTTGAACAACGCTCGGATTGGCGAGGACCTCATCGACGACGTCACGAAAGTCTTATTGCCGAACAAAGTGGCAGTAGTCGCCGAAATTGACGAGGATTGGGTTACGCCCGTGGACACCCGCATGGAGGCGATCGGCGGCACCGTGTTCCGGCGGGCGCTGTCAGAAGTGAAGGATACGCTTCACGACGAGCACGTCGCCGCCATGCAGGCCGACCTCGCTCAATTGAAGGCTGAGCACGCCAAGGCTCATGCCGACCGGAGAGCAAAGCTTCAGGACAAAATCAACCAGCTCGACTCCAAGATACAGGCTCAATTGCAAAAGGCCAAAGACAGGCGTGAGGCCGAGACGCGTCAGGCGCAGGCAAAAGCCGAGGTACTCAAGGCCAAGGCTGCGGCTGCAAAAGCCAAGGTGTCGTAACGCACGAGGTAGTTGGGAGGCCCAGCGTGGCAGGGATGTGTGTGGCCGCGCTGGACGAGCGCGAAGCCGACCTGGGACACCTCGCCCGCCGCCTCGTGCTGTCGTTCGGGCCACAGGACAACTACGAGGAAATGCTGTTGGACCAGATGGCGGCACCCCGGAAGGAAATTTGACAATGTTTACCACAAAAATAACAGATTGTGCCGCGAGAATTACAAAGCAAAGCCGTTAGGTACAAGAAAACACATGTACTTATCGTTTGGAGTATAACATGCTTCGCGAGATCGCTCGACTGACGGTTTCTTCTTCAGGAGGCCAGTTGATGGCGCAGTGGGTGCGGCCGGCGACTCCTGATTTGCGCGGGCGCCGACGAAATCACTGTGCGCGCGGCTGACTTATGACAGCGTGCCTTGCGAACGAAGATGGAGGGCTTTCGACAGAAGATGCAGTTAACTCAAAGGAGGAATTATGGCAGACAAGACGAATAAAACGGTGGTTGTTTACGTCGCGACTTATGCGAGTCTCGACGACGCGAAGGCCGACTACGGGGCGGTGAAACAGCTTCATTCTGCCGGCGTCATCGGCACGTACGATGCGGCCGTTGTCAGCAAAGACGCGACCGGTAAAGTGAAGATCGTCACGACCGAAAAGCCGACCCAGTACGGGGCATGGACAGGCTTGGCGGTGGGGGCGCTGGTGGGCATCTTCTTCCCGCCGTACCTGGTGTGGGAAGCCGCAGTCGGCGCTGTTGCGGGAGCTCTAATTGGCCACTTTTGGCAAGGATTGTCGCGTTCTGATCTGAAGCAGATCGGGGATACCCTTCAGGAGAGCACTTCAACCTTGATCGTGATCGGCCGGTCGAAGCTGCAACAGTTTCTGCAGGACGCTACCAAGCACGCCGTGAAGCAGTTTGAGAAGGAATTGAGCACCGACGTCGACAGCTTCAACAAAGCCTTGACGGAGGCCGTCAACCAGTCGCTGAAGGCCGCGGCCGCTTGATGAAGGGCTCTGAATGACCTTGGAGCCTCGGTATACACCGGCCCGGCGACAGATACGATCCAAAAGGGGCCCAGCTCAGATGCTCTGCCGTGGCCACCATGAGGATCGGAATGACGACGGTCGCAATTTGGGGTGCGGTTCAAGCCACTCGCGAGAGAGCGAAGCGGAGGTCAATGCGGCCGGTCGGGGATCTCGCGACCTTGCGCGTGACGACCTCCGCCGCCTCCGCCAAGACACGACCAACCGCGCAATCGCGCGTTGAAATGAAATGCAAAAGGAGAGAAAGCATCATGGACAGAATGCTCGTAGTGGTTTTTGACAACCAGTGGAAAGCTTACGAAGGAAAGAAGGCGCTTCGGCAACTGGCCGATGACGGCATCATCAGTGTTTACGGCGACGCGCTAGTGACGAAAAATCCAGATGGCAGGGTAACGGTAGTGGAAGGCGATGACCAGTTGCTGTATGGCACCGTCGCAGGGACCGTGCTGGGAAGCCTCGTCGGTTTCCTGGCCGGACCGGCCGGTTTGGCCATCGGTGCTGCCGCGGGGTTAGTTGGTGGCGCCACGGCCGACCTGAACAAGGCTAGGATTGGTGACGACTTCATTGATGATGTGGCGAAGGCCCTGTTGCCGAACCGGGTAGCGGTAGTGGCGGACATTGACGAAGACTTGACTACTCCCGTGGACACTCGCATGGAGGCGATCGGGGGAACCGTATTCCGCCGGGCTCTCTCAGAGGTCAAACACACGATCCACGAAGAGCACGTCGTCGCCATGAAGGCTGACCTCGCTCAATTGAAGTCCGAGCATGCCCAGGCTCACGCCGATCGGAAGGCAAGGCTTCAGGAGAAGATCAACCAGCTCGACTCCAAGATACAAGCCCAATTGCAAAAGGCCAAAGATAGACGTGAGGCCGAAACGCGTCAGGCGCAGGCGAAAGCCGAGGTGCTCAAGGCGAAGGCTGCGGCGGCAAGGGCCAAGGTGTCATAGCGCGAGACACCGCAGCCCGGCTGCTCAAAGACCGGGCGGACGGGGCTGATTATGGGAAGACCTTCCTTGAAAATTTGACTCCATACCGGCTTACCATCGTCCGGCGCGATCGATATTGTCGCGATCAAGCAGCTTTACGCCAGCCACTATTCTAAAGACTGCGCCGCCGATGAACAGGCCTGATGCACGCTGAGCGCCTGATCGCGAATTTCGAAAGAGGGAGGCGGACTATGGAAGGCATCACGAATGCGGAGATGTGGCACCAATGCGCTTACAAGCGATGCCGATGTCAGATTCTTTGCACGCAGGAGTACTGCAGCGACTACTGTGCGGACGCCGATGATGCAGATGAAGACGAGCTCCAGTGCGACTGTAAACACCCTCCGTGCGCGCTGAACTGAGTTCACGCTTGATCGGGGGTCCTGCCGGAGGCTGATGCTGCTCGGGGGCTCGTAGACCATGAATGGCTTCTTCCGCTGAAAATCGATTCAAACCGTGCTGCCGACGGGGAAGACGTAGTGATCGGCAGTGCGCAAAAGAAGAACAACAATGAACTCCCTTTCTGATTTCTTCGCCGCCGGCCTCGAGCAAGTCAGGAAATCCTGGGGCTGGTTCCTCGTGTTAGGCATTATGCTTACCCTTCTCGGCGCCATGTGCGTTGTCAAGGCGCAGACCGCAACTACTTTCTCGATCCTGGCGTTGGGCTGGGTGCTTGCCTTCAGCGGAGTGTTTTGGCTCGCCAGCGCGTTTCAAGCCCTCAACTGGCACGGGTTCTTCTTGTACCTTCTGAACGCGATCATTCGCGGGGTGACCGGATATCTCCTGATTCGTCACCCGGACGCAGGCGCCGCAGGAATCACCATGCTGCTCGCCGCCCTTTTCATTGTGGGAGGGCTGTTTCGGGCAGCCGGCGCGACCGTCATTCAGTTCCCCAGGTGGGGATGGACGGTCTTTTCTGGAGTCGTCTCTTTCGCTCTCGGGATCTTTCTTTTGACCACGTGGCCTGCAGCGAGCACCTTCTTTATTGGCATCGCGATCGGCGTCGACCTCATCTTTGACGGCGCGGCGCTCATAGGCTTCGCCGGAGCCATTCACAGCTTGTCCATAACCGAAGTCAGGCCAGCCTGATCGCCCGGTGGGCACGAGGGGTGCAAGGAGATGAATGGCTCGGATGGCGAAGATCGAAAGTAGATCACGGGGAACTCGAGTGGAAGGTATAGGAGAATGATCGAAAACATCCTTTTTCCTGTGGACTTCTCATCGTCCTGCACCGCTATGGCCCCCTACGTGAAGAGGGCCGCGGCTATCTGTGGCGCCAGGGTCACACTGGTTCACGTATTCGATCTCATCGGTCACAACGGATTCGAACTCTATGTGCGCCCACTCCCCGAGATTGCCGAAGAGCACGAGGAGCTTGCCCGTGAAGAACTCGATTCGTACCTTACGTCTGAATTCCCGGTCGCGGACTGTCCGAGAATTTTGCTGTCGGGTGATGTGGCCACCGAGATCGCTCAGTTCGCCAGGGCGGGTGGGTTCGACCTTATCGTCATGCCCACGCACGCCGGCTCCTTCCGACGGATGCTGCTCGGCTCGACGACCGCGAAGGTGCTCAACGACGCCGACTGCCCCGTGCTGACAACCCAGCACGCTCAGGAAGTAGTGCCCAGGCCGATGGCGCATCGGGAGTGGCTCTGCGCCATCGGCTTAGACGCAAATTCGGAAGGGACGCTTGGCTATGCCAGTCGCCTGGCGGCGGCGGTCCGGGCGAGGCTCACGCTGATTCATGCGGTTCCAGGCGGCGACCCCAGCCTGCGCACTCAGCTAGGCGCGGAAGAGCAAGTAGAATTTGCCGAAAAGCGGGAAGCGCGCCGGCGACTTGACGAGCTCCAGAGGACGATTGGCTGCCAGGTTCCCGTTCGAATCGGCGTCGGTCCGGTGAAAGAGGCGTTGCTTGAGGAAGCGCGCCGATCGGATGCCGACGTGCTCGTGATCGGAAGGGGTCCCCGGTCTGGGGCGCGGGGCCGCATGCGGGATCTTACCTATGCGATGGTGCGCGACTCGCCGTGCCCGGTGGCGAGCGTCTGACTTCAACGTGGGCGCCGATATGGCAGCCCACTGTGCCCGAGATCAAGAGTCCCAGGTATTGCCAGGGAAGGGACCATGACGGGAATCCTGAAGCTCGCCTATAAGCTGCTCGTCAACGACAAGGCAAAGTTTTCAGCATTGTCCACGACAAGCTTGAGACCCCAGATCAGACCGCTGAAACGAAGCTGCAAACGCTCAAAGCACGGGCTGAGACAGCGAAAGCCAACGCCGGGCAAAAGTGATCAAGAGCCCGGCTGCCCGCAATTCAAACATGCGAACAACGGAGGAGAACCTTGGTGTCAGGAATTATGCTGAGTTCACAATAGTTGCTGCTGAAGCGACGATTGCGTGAGACGTGCAGGCGGAAACTGATCGCTCAAATTGAGCGCAGCGCGTAAATCACGGGTGATTTTGCTTGCGCATCGGGAGGTGGACCATGAACGAACCGGAATCGTCACCAAGAAAACACAACCGCGACGATGAAAAGAAGCGCCAGGAGCAAAGTCGACGTCAGTTTCGTTTCGCCGTCGGCTATCTGATTACCAGCCTAATTGTCTTGTGGCTATTCCAGCTATTCGTCTTGACTCCTAGCCGGAGCACAGAAATTCCGTACAGTGAGTTCAAGACAAAACTAGCTGGTGCTCAAATCGTGAAGGCAACCATCGGCGAAAGGGGCATCATCGGTGAGATGAAGAATCCTAAGCCGGACGGAGTTCCCCCGGTCGTCCCATTCAATACCGTACCAGCCCCTGCGGGCGACCCCAAGTTGATTGAAGAGCTACAAGGCGCAAATGTAACTTACGACTTCGAGCGTCCGCCGAACCCCCTGGGTGGCATTTTGCTGCAGTACCTTCTGCCGCTTGCCCTACTCGGCGGTTTCTGGTACATCGTCTACCGGCGAGCGGGCGGGGCCGCCGGCGGAGGGTTGGGCGTCTTTGGGGTCGGCAGGAGCAAAGCAATTGAGGTCAAGCCCGAGGACGTTACGGTCACCTACAAAGATGTGGGCGGAGCGGATGAAGCCATTGCCGAACTCCAAGAAATCATTCAGTTCTTGAAGACACCCGAGCAATTCGCTCAACTCGGTGGGCATATTCCCAAGGGCGTCTTGATCGTCGGGCCTCCGGGCACCGGCAAGACGCTGTTGGCCAAGGCAACGGCGGGTGAGGCCCAAGTCGCGTTCTTCGAGACCAGCGGCTCCGAGTTCGTCGAGATGTTCGTCGGCGTGGGCGCCGCACGCGTGCGCGACTTGTTCGAGCAGGCGCGCAAAGCGGCTCCTGCGATCGTTTTCATTGACGAAATTGATGCCATTGGTCGGAGCCGGGGCGGCGTGATGCGTATGGGCGCCAATGACGAGCGTGAGCAAACCCTCAATCAGTTGCTGGCGGAGATTGACGGCTTCAAAACCGACACCAGCGCCCCAGTGATTATCATGGCTGCCACCAACCGTCCGGAGGTGCTCGACCCTGCACTTCTGCGCGCGGGCCGCTTTGATCGCCAGATCGCCATTGGCAATCCGGACCTCATTGGCCGGGTGCAAATCCTGAAAATTCATAGCAAGGGTGTAAAGCTGGCGGCAGACTTTGACATGGAGCAGGCCGCCCGGATGACGGCCGGCTTCAGTGGCGCTGATCTGGAGAATGCCATGAATGAGGCGGCGTTAGGCGCTGGCCGGCGCAATGCCGCGAATGTCACGTTGAATGATTTCGAGGCTGCGATCGAACGAGTGATTGCGGGCTCCGAGAAAAAGAGCCGGGTGATGAACGAGCAGGAACGAACTACGGTCGCATACCACGAGTCCGGGCACGCGCTGGTGGCTGAACTGGTGCCGCATGGCGAACCGGTCAGCAAGATCAGCATCGTTCCCCACAGCCGTGGCGCCTTGGGTTACACCATGCAAATGCCAACCGAAGACCGCTATCTGCTCTCGATCGACGAACTGAAGGACAGGATTGCCGTTATGCTGGGCGGGCGCGCCGGCGAAATGGTGGAGTTCGGGACCATCAGCACCGGGGCCAGTGACGACATTCAGCGCGCCACTGAGCTGGCCCGGCGTATGGTCACAGAATTTGGCATGAGTGAAAAGCTCGGTTCGGTGCGGTACGCGGGTCAACAGCTCCAATACCTGGCGGGATCGGTCGAGGACAATAGCCAGCTCAGTCCGGGGACTCGCCAAGTGATCGACTCGGAAGTCGAGCGTCTCGTGACCGAACAGTATGTACGTGCTCAGGCACTGCTGAAGGAGCACCGGCCGGCTCACAAAACATTGGCCCAGCTTCTGCTCAATAAAGAGACGGTGAGCGGCAGTGATGTGAAAGAGGCGCTGGAGAATAGTCAGACCGCAGGATCTCCCGCTCTGCCGGGAAGGCTGGTTGCCTGATCCAAAGAATTGAGCCAGGAGGAGTCCGTTGCGGAAGAATGAACAAGGAGCAAATCCAGGGGAGCGTTTCGCTGAAGCGGACGCGTGTCCCGAGGAACGGAGGAAGATGGCATGGGAGGTATGATCCCATTGTCGGACGCAACTCGACAGCCTGAGAGTTTCCCCGTTGTGACCACCGCGATCATTGTCGTGAACGCGGTTGTCTTCGTAATGGAACTGATGGGTGGGGATGCATTCGTAAACCAGTGGTCATTGGTCCCCGCCCAAATTGTCGCAGGCCACCACTGGATCACCATTCTGACCGCCATGTTCATGCACGCCGGCTGGATGCACATTATAGGCAACATGGTGTTCCTGTGGGCATTTGGCCCGGAAGTGGAAGACGCGATGGGGCCCGTATGGTACGTGGCGTTTTACTTGCTCAGCGGTCTGGTGGCTTCGCTGGCGCAGATCGCACTGGCGCCTGGTTCAACAGTTCCCAACCTGGGCGCCAGTGGCGCCATTGCGGGCGTGATGGGCGCCTTTGTGGTCACCTACCCTCACGATGAGATACGCACGGTGCTTTTGCTGGGCTGGTTCACGCGTATTACTTTCATTCCCGCCTTGCTCTTGATCGGGCTGTGGTTTGTGATTCAGCTCTTCAGCCAGGTCGGCGCCGTGGCGGATGCACAGTCGGGTGGTGGTGTCGCTTACGCAGCCCACGTTGGCGGCTTCATCTTTGGAGCAGTTACAGGACGAATCTTTGAGAGGTTCCAGCCCATCGCGGAATGAGTGACCCAGCCATGTCGCCCAATGCTGCTCAAACCCCGGTTGCCACTGTTGGCTTGACGGAACAGGAAGCCGGGGCCCGCCTCGACCAGTTCGGGCCGAATGAGCCGGCAGCGACACAGCACCACTCTGTGCTCTTCGATCTCTTGCATCCGTTCATGAATCCCTTGGTGCTGATCCTGCTGATTGCGGCAGTGGCCTCGGCGTTCCTGGGCGATCGGGTAGATGCGGGAATCATCGGGGTGATTGTTCTGTTGAGCGCGGCTATAGACTTCGCGCAGACCTATCGTTCTCAACGGGCCATCGAACAACTGCGCGATCGGGTTGCTCCTACCGCAACAGTCCTCCGGAACGGGGTATGGAAAGAGATTCAGCGGCGTGACGTGGTGCCGGGAGATATTTTCCGGCTCTCTGCCGGAGACCTGGTTCCCGCCGACGGGCGCCTCTTGATTGCCCGCGATCTCTATGTGCAGCAAGCAGCGCTAACCGGCGAATCGCTCCCGACCGATAAAGAAGCAACCGGAGAGCCTGCCTCGACCAAAGCGGATGCGCGCAACATGGTCTTTCTGGGCACATCCATCGTGAGCGGAACGGCAACCGTGGAGGTGGCCGCGACGGGCGCTCGGACTGCCTTTGGCGATATTTCGGCCCGCCTCGCAGCCCGTCCAGAAGAGACAGCCTTCGATCGGGGCTTGAAACATTTCAGCCAGCTGATTGCGCGAACGGTCTTTTTCCTCGTTCTCTTCCTGATTGTCGTCAGCGTTGCACGCCACCGCGATCCGCTTCAATCTCTGATGTTTGCGGTGGCGCTGTCGGTTGGCTTAACGCCCGAGTTCCTGCCCATGATTACGTCGGTGACGCTTTCGAAAGGCGCCGTCGCCATGGCCCATAAGAAGGTCATCGTCAAGCATCTGTCCTCGATTCAGAACCTCGGCAGTTTGGATGTGCTTTGTAGCGATAAAACCGGAACGCTCACCGCCGGAACCATGTCGCTCGATCGCTCTCTTGATCCTTTCGGGAATCCATCCTCACGCGCGCTGGAACTTGCCTATTTTAACAGTAAGTTCCAGACCGGTATCCGCAGTCCGCTGGATGACGGCATTCTCCATCAGCCTGCTCCAAAGAACGAAGATTACATCAAGCGCGACGAGATTCCTTTCGATTTCGAGCGGAGGCGGCTTTCGGTGGTGGTGGAGCGACAGGGCCAAAGAGTTCTCATCACGAAAGGTGCTCTGGAAGGGATTTTTTCCCTGCTCTCCGGTTACGAGGTCGAAGGCAAAGCAGAACCCATCAGCAAAGACGCTGCCAAACACATCCAACAGACGAGCGATAAGCTGAATAGCCAGGGATTCCGCTCGCTGGCGGTGGCCTACGCGGAAGTTCCTGCCCGCCCGGACTACTCCGTCGCGGACGAGCGCAATCTGATCTTGGCCGGTTTCTTGAGCTTTGCTGATCCGCCGCTGCCTGACGCGGCCCAGGTTCTGACTTCTTTAAAGCAGGATGGAGTTGAGGTCAAGGTCATCTCTGGCGACAACGACCGCGTCACCGGCCACGTTTGCGCGCAGGTAGGGATCGAATCCGTCCGCATCGTCACAGGCGACGAATTGGACCGGACGACGGATCCGGCACTCGCGCACGTTGCCGAGGAGACACGGGTATTTGCACGCATTTCTCCGGTGCAGAAGAACCGCATTCTCTTGGCTCTCAAACACAGCGGCCACGCGGTGGGGTTCATGGGTGACGGCATCAACGATGCGCCATCGCTGCACGCGGCCGATGTTGGCATTTCCGTGTCCAGCGCTGCGGACGTGGCTCGCGAGGCTGCCGACGTCATTCTCGTTGAACCTGGCCTGCGGGTCCTGCATGAGGGCATCATCGAGGGGCGCAAAGCCTTTGGTAATGTGATGAAGTACTTGCTGATGGGCACAAGCTCGAACTTTGGAAATGTGCTCAGCATGGCGGCGGCTTCTCTCTTCCTGCCGTTCTTGCCGATGCTGCCCACGCAAATCCTGCTCAATAACCTTCTATATGACGTAGGCCAGCTCACGATTCCCACGGACAATGTTGACGACACCTACCTCCAAAAGCCCCAACGCTGGGACATCAGTCTGATCCGCAACTTCATGCTGTTCATCGGGCCGATCAGTTCTATGTTCGACTTTCTGACTTTCTATGTGTTGCTGCACTTCTTTCACTCGAGCGAAGCGCAGTTTCATACTGGCTGGTTTGTTGAGTCGCTGGCAACCCAGACGCTGGTGCTGTTCGTCATCCGCACTTCGAAGAATCCGTTCCGTAGCCGGCCGAGCGGTCCCTTGATGGCAACATGCCTTGGGGTTGTGACGATCGGGCTTTATTTGCCCTTCAGCCCGCTTGCGGGCGTGCTCGGCTTCACGCCGCTGCCTGCGGCGTACCTTGCTTTTGTTGCCGTCGCGACCGGAGTCTATCTCTTGCTGGTCGAAGCCGCCAAACGGGTTCTTCTCCGCAAGGCAACCGCCAAGATCGCGATCAAGCCTGGAAATGTCCTGGCGGTCGCAACCTAGAGTGGTCATGATCCGAAACGCGATGCTTATTGCCGCCATGCTGGCCTTACTGGCATCGACTGCCTTGCCCGGCTCTTCTCAGTCGAATCCGGACCTCGGAACATTCTTTCGGCAGAACATCGGACTGAGTGAGGATCAAATCGCCGCCATCCGCGGCGGACAGGCCGTCACGATGGCCCTCCCGCCCCGTACGCCGTCCGAAGTCTTGTTGTTTGGCGCGATTTACATCCACGCTTCACCTGAGACCTACTTCCAGTTTGCCCGCAATTTCGACCGCCTCCGTCAGGTTCCGGGCTTCCTGGCGCTCGGGGTATTCACCGACCCTCCGCAGCTCACTGACTTGCGGGGTTTTACATTCGACAGTGATGACATCGAGGCCTTGAAGAGTTGCGAACCCGGCAACTGCCAAATTCAGATGCCCGCGACCTCCATCAAACAACTTCACCGGTCCATCAATTGGTCTGCCGCCGACGTGGACGAGCAAGTGAACCAACTCCTCCAGAAGACGGCACTGGAGCGTCTGCTTGCCTACCAGCGCGAGGGCAATGCGGCCTTGGGGGTTTATAACGATAAGCGTGACCCGACCGCGGTGCCCGAACAGTTCGCCTACCTGCTCAGCTACGACAATGCCTTGGCAGAGCAGGCGCCGCATTTCTACCGTTATCTTCTCGACTATCCCCGTGGAAAGCCCGCGAAATTTGAGGAGACGTTCTATTGGGCAAAAGTGAAATTCGGATTGAAGCCGACGCTGCGCATCGTGCACATGGTGACCATGCGCGGTGGGCCTGCCGACCCTGTAGCCTGTGCCATCGCCCAAAAACAGCTCTATTCGAGCCACTACTTCCAGACCGCGTTGGACCTTTCCGTCTGCGTCCGCGACAGCGACGACCCGAAGCAACCCGGCTTCTATCTGATCAAGGCCATGGGTTCCGAGCAGGCGGGCCTGACGGGCGTCAAGGGATCGCTTGTTCGAAAGGCTGCGGTGGGCCGGTCGGTTTCAAATCTACAAAAGGCGCTCACGACCATCAGGAACACGCTGGAAGGCAACCCCTAGGCCTGCGGAGATCGGCCAAGACGCGACGAGGACTCAGAGTGTTGCAGATTCACCGCTTGATTGCTGAGGAGCTTGCGGCTCGTGAAAACGCGGGCGACTGGTCTGGTCGGGCGGCAAGTCCGCTGTACCCAGGCTGGGAGAGGCGTACAACGCACCAGGGGAAGAGCCGAATCAAGGATTCCAGGTTGGGGTTTGATTTTCTCCTGAAGGGTGCCTGACATCAGTGCACGCAGACGAGGACGATCATGAAGTTTGGTGTCTTAGCGCTTGACTATGACGGGACCATCGCACGGGATGGCGTACTGGAGCCTGAGGTCAAAGCCGCAATCCTGGAGGCACGTGCGCGCGGGATCGTAGTAGTGCTCGTCACTGGTCGCATCCTCTCTGACCTGAGGCAAGCGGCGGGAGATCTCGCCTTTGTTGACGCAGTGGTTGCGGAGAATGGTGCCGTGGTCGCATTCCCAAATGGTCCGTCCAGGCTGATTGGCTATCCCCCACCTCGAGCCTTCCTCGACGAACTGCGCCGCCGTGGGATCGAATTCAGAACGGGCCAGTGCATCGTGGAGGCGGATGCTGCTTCGGCTTCGCAAATTCTGGCGGTGATCCGGGAGTTCGAACTGCCGCTGGTGTTGTTGTTCAACCGCAGCCGGCTCATGGTCCTTCCGCAGGCGATCAGCAAGGGCACCGGACTGCGGGCAGTACTGAACGTACTGCGTCTCTCGGTCCACAACGCGATTGCGGTCGGGGACGCTGAGAACGACCACGACCTCCTCGCAGAATGCGAGATTGCGGTGGCTGTCGGCTGGGGCAGCGCAGCACTGCAAAAGGAAGCGGACGAGGTTCTACATGGAGACGGCCCCCGCGCAGTAGCCGCCTATATTCGGCAAGCGGCGAAAGAGATAAGGTTACCTCGCCCTCGAACTGGCCGGCATTGCATGACGCTTGGTACCCTGGAGGACGGGCGTGCGCTCGCGTTCGACGTCGATGGGCGGAACGTTCTGGTCGTCGGAGATCCTCAATCCGGCAAGTCCTGGGTCACCGGGCTGGGGTGCGAAGAGATGATTCTCCAAGGCTACTGCGTCTGCGTGATCGATCCGGAAGGGGATCACAGTGAGCTCGAATCACTGCCCGGCGTGCTGGTAATGGGAGGCGACAATCCGCCGCCGGACATACCTGACGTGGCTCGTGCGCTACGGCATTTCGATCTAAGCGTCGTCATCGATTTATCGCGCGAACCCTACGAAGAGAAGATTAATTATCTGAGAGCCCTGCTGCCGATGCTGGCTTCCCTCCGGCGAACCACAGGTCTTCCGCATCGGATTGTCGTCGATGAGGCCCATTACTTCCTTGATGAACCCAACGTCAAGCAACTGCTGGATTTTGAGTTGGGCGCATACGCGGTTGTTACCTATCGCCCGTCCGACCTGCATCCGGATCTTCGCGAAGGTATCGAAGTGGTCGTGGCTAAACGCTTGACCCGTCCGCAAGAGGTGCAAACGCTGCTGACGATGGCCGGGAACAGAAGCGCCGAACCCGAATGGACGATGGCTCTCGGAGCACTCGCCACCAGCGAGGCTGCCCTCTTACCTGGGACTGCAGAGGCTGGAGGAAGATTGCGGCGGTTCAGGCTTTTGCCGCGATTGACTCCGCATGTCCGGCATAAGACGAAGTATTTCGATGTCCAACTGGCCGGAGGGCAGGAATTCGTGTTTACCGATAACGGGAAAGCCATTGGGCCTCCCGCTCGGTCGTTGAAGCAGTTTGTCCTCTTGTTGCCGAGCACACCGGCCGCGTCTCTCGGCGGACACGCGCGCCGGGGAGATTTCTCGAAATGGATTGCGGAGGTGTTCCACGATCGTCGCTTGGCATCCGACGTTCGGAAAATCGAGCAGCGATGTCGGCTTGGGCACCTGGACGATGTGCGTCAACCGCTGGCAACACTAATTCAGTCGCGCTACGGCTTCTCTTCCTGACACGCCCCTGTGACGCTCAGAACGCTAGTCGCCGTTGCGGTGCTCAGGGGCGGAATCGCCAGAATGACGATTGCCTCGAAGATATGGCGCCGAGCCAGCCGTGTAGAACGCCTTGTTCTGCAAGCAGTATCGTCATAGGCGTCGCGCGACAGACACCGATGCCGCTCCAGCCGGTCACTCAAGGAGTCGATCGGCATTGCCGTTTCTTCGATCGACGGAGCGTGAATAACCGGATTTTGGGCGTTCCGGTTATGTGCAGTGGTATCGGCTGCCCTAGGGGAGGTCGCAAATGCGCTCCAACATCAAGCTGGGAAGAATCTCCGGAATTGAGATCGGGCTTCATTATAGCTGGTTTATCATCGCTGCCCTGATCGCCTTCTCGCTCAGCGAACACTTCCGCCAGGTGAATCCCGATTGGGGCACAACCCAGAACTGGACCGTTGCGCTGTTCACCGCTGTCCTGTTCTTCGTCACCTTGATGTTGCATGAACTCTCCCATTCACTGGTGGCCCAAGCCCGTGGGCTGAAAGTCTCGGCGATCACCCTGTTCGCGCTCGGGGGTGTTTCTCAAATTGAGAACGATGCCCCCGACGCAAAAACAGAATTCTGGATCGCGATCGCGGGGCCCATCGCCAGCCTAGTGATAGGATTGGGTTGCCTCGCCCTCGCCGTCGGCCTGGGTTGGCGACGTCTGGCCGAACCGCGCACTGGGGCGACCGCGGTCTTGGTCTGGTTGGGATATATCAACATTATTCTAGCGGTCTTCAACCTGATTCCTGGTTTTCCCCTCGACGGCGGCCGTGTGCTGCGCTCGATCGTGTGGGCGATCACCAAGAACGCGGATCGGTCCACTCGCATCGCCGCGCGCATCGGCCAAGTCGTTGCCTTTCTATTTATTCTGGATGGGATCTGGCAATTTTTCTCCGGCGCCGGCTTTGGCGGCCTTTGGATTGCGTTTATCGGCTGGTTTCTGATGGAGGCGGCCAGATCCAGTTATGCCCAGGTGGAGATTGCAGCAGCGTTTCGAGGAGTGCGAGTGTCCGAGGTGATGTCGCACGACTGCGTCACGGTGAACCGCGGGATGACTCTGCAGGACTTTGTGGATACCTACCTTCTGAAGACCGGCCAGCGCTGTTTTGCCGTGGAGGACCAGGGCCGCCTGGTGGGCCTCATCACCCCACGCGACGTTGGCGCCCTCCCGCGCGAGCGTTGGGACAACACTACGGTGCGTGAAGCTATGCGGCCGATCGAGGAATTGCACATCATCACTCCTGACATGCAAGTTCTGGAGGCGTTCAAACTCATGGCCGGCAAGGATGTGAACCAACTGCCGGTGGTCGCGAACGGCACTTTGCAGGGAATTGTGTCCCGTTCCCAGCTGGTGCAGTTACTGCAGGCTCGTTCTGAGTTGCAACTGCCTGCCGCGCACGGTTCGGGCAGAGGACAAGTCACCGCCAGGTAAAAAGTGGCGCAGCGCGTCGCGCCTACATTTGCAAAACGGCGTAGGCGCCACCCCCGAAGTCGGCACGTCTAAGGCAGTGATTATGGGGGAGGCGACTGACACGACAGACATCAGGAGGATCTCGGCTACACAATGCTGCTTTATCCGTCGACGGTCATTTTCCGCGTGACCCGCGCCATCCAGAAGGCGGTGGCGGACCTCAAGGCAGGCCGCCCGATGCCTCCAGAGGAGTCGGTCACGTTCAAAGAGTATGAGGACATC
>DATJYK010000382.1:0-17156 GCA_035578005.1 Terriglobia bacterium | reverse complement strand
GGCAAGGGTAGAGCGCTGCAACTCATTCTCTCGGGCGAAATCATCAGTGCGCAGGAAGCGTATCGGATCGGCCTGGTCAACGAGGTCGTTCCCAGTGCCAGTCTGATCGCGCGAGCCGAAGCCATCCTCAATCAGATCAATTCCAATGCTCCGCTCAGCATTAAGTTCTCGATCGATGCCGTTAACAAAGGGTTGGACGGGAGTGTCTCGGAAGGTCTTTTGATCGAGGCGTCGCTATTCGGGATCTGCGCAGGATCAGAAGACAAAAAGGAAGGCACATCAGCCTTCCTGGAGAAACGGGCGCCGCAATTTCACGGGCAGTAAGGAATTCGAGACTTGCATTCAAAAGGAGCGTTATGGCGACCGATAACATTTTTGCCGGTTTGAAAGTTGTGGATCTGGCCAGCTTCATCGCTGGGCCCGGCGCGGCGACGATCCTGTCCGACTTCGGCGCGGATGTCATCAAAGTCGAGCCGCCTGACGGAGAGCTGTGGAGAATGGGGCAGAAGATCGCGCCGCAGCCACATTCGGAAGTGGCTTACCCCTTCCAAATGGCCAATCGAAACAAGCGTGGCGTTGCGCTCAATCTGAAAGCCGCGGGCGCGCAGCAGGTTCTCGAGCGGCTCGCCAAGTGGGCCGATGTGTTCATCGTCAACACACCGCACCCCGCGCGCAAGAAATTGAAGCTCGAATATGACGATGTCGCGCAGTGGAATCCGCGCCTGATCTATGCCGATCTGACCGGCTTCGGCGAGAACGGCCCCGACGCAAGCCTTCCGGGTTTCGACATCACCGCCTACTGGGCGCGAAGCGGTTTGTTATTCATGACGCGCGAGGCTGGATCGCCTCCGACCTGGCCTGTGGCAGGCAGCGGTGACAATGCGACTGCGGTCTGCATTTATGCAGCGATTGCGACCGCGCTTTATCGTCGTGAACGCACCGGCAAAGGATCCTACGTCACCACTTCGCTTCTCGCGGCAGGTGTCTGGTCGGCCAGTGTCTTCATCCAGGCTGCTCTATGCGGTGCGAATTTCTATGGGCTTCATGATCGAGCGCATCCCGCCAATGCAGCTTTGAACACTTATCGTTCCTCCGATGGCACCTGGTTCGTTCTCGTAGTTACTCCGGACAAGATACCTGCCATTGTGAAAGCAATAGGTCGTGAGGACATCCTGACGGATCCGCGGTTCTCCGATCCCGCCAAGCTAGCGCTGAACCGGCCGGAACTGACGGCCATGCTCGACAAGGTCTTTAGCTCGCAGCCAATGTCGCATTGGTATGAGGTCTTCGACGGAGTTCACGTCACCTTCGGCGCGGTGCGTGAGCCGCAGGAAGTCATTAATGATCCGCAATTGCGAGCGAATGACATCGTCGTCCCGCTCGAAGGCGCCGGCGAGAAGCTGACCTCGACCATCAGCAGTCCTATTCAAGTGCACGGTGTTACGAAAGTACCTGCCAGGCGCGCGCCGGGAATCGGCGAGCATAACGATGAGTTGCTGAAGGAGCTTGGCTTCACTGACCACGATATCGACAGCCTGCGTGCGGCCGGCGCGATCCCGCAAGCTCTGCGTTCGGCGGCGGCATAACCACCGCGCCGAACGGAATCACGAGAATGCATGTGACAAGCGAGGCTACAGAATGGTGGCGGCCGGGCGGGTGTAACGCCGTTAGTTTAATCGAGGAGATGAGCATGAGCGACAAGCCCTCCCGTATAACAACCACCGATGCGGGCATTCCGGCCGCAAGTGACGAACATTCACTTACTGCCGGCCCGAACGGTCCAATCCTGCTGCAGGATCATTACCTGATCCAGAAGATGGCTCAGTTCAACCGCGAACGAGTCCCCGAACGTGTGGTTCACGCCAAAGGCGGGGGTGCTCACGGTTTCTTCGAGGTCACTGAGGACGTGACGCCTTGGTGCAAAGCCAATTTCTTGAGTAAGAAAGGCCTGCGTAGTCCCGTGCTGGCGCGATTTTCCACGGTCGCCCAGGAGGCGGGATCAGCCGATACTGTCCGCGATCCCCGCGGCTTTGCCATCAAGTTCTACACGCAGGAGGGCAACTACGACCTCGTCGGCAATAACACGCCCATCTTCTTCGTCCGCGATCCGCAGAAGTTCCAGGACTTCATCCATTCGCAAAAGCGCCGCGCCGATACTCATCTGCGCGACAACAACATGCAGTGGGACTTCTGGACCTTATCGCCTGAATCCGCGCACCAGGTGACTTTCCTAATGACTGATCGCGGCATCCCGCGCACCTGGCGGCACATGAACGGTTACGGCAGCCACACGTTTCTATGGGAGAACGCTGGCGGCGAAAGGTTCTGGGTGAAATACCACTTCAAGACGGTGCAGGGCGTCGAGAATTTTACCGACGCCGAGGCCAAAACGATGGTGGCGGAGGACAAGGACTACCATCTGCGCGATCTGTACCAGTCGATCGCGAACGGCGACGCACCGGAGTGGCGACTCGAGATGCAGGTCATGCCTTTCCACGATGCGGCGGACTATCGCTTCAATCCTTTCGACCTAACGAAAGTTTGGCCGCATAAGGACTATCCGACGATCCCGATCGGCCGTCTGGTGCTGAATCGCAATCCAGAGAATTATTTCGCCGAGATTGAACAGGCTTCATTCGAGCCCGCCAATATGGTTCGCGGCATCGGTCCGAGTCCCGACAAGATGCTCCTGGGCCGGCTTTTCAGCTATCCAGACACGCACCGCCACCGCATCGGGACCAACTATCTCGAGTTACCGGTCAACCGGCCCCTGTCAGCCGTTCACAGCTACAACCGCGATGGCGCGATGCGCCATACCAATCCGCCCGACCCGGTTTATGCGCCCAACTCGTTTGGCGGGCCCAAGGCAGACCCGGCGTACGAACTCCCGAGCTGGCAAATCGAAGCGGGCGAGATCGCGCGAACCGCATACGTGAAACACGCGGAAGACAATGACTTCGTGCAGCCGGGCACCTTGTATCGCGATGTGCTGTCGGGCACCGACCGAGACCACCTGGTCACAAATATCGTTGGACATCTGAAGGATGGCGTGAAACCCGACATGCAGCAGCGCGCGGTCCAATACTGGACCCAGGTCGATGCTACTCTCGGCGGGCGAGTCCGCGCTGCAGTTGAGGGTAATCGCGGCGCACTCAAAACCGACGACATCGCAGTCAGTGTCAGAAGTCCTGCGCGCTGAAAGCCATCACTATGACCTGAGCCGCGACGTATTCAACCCGGCCGATGCTGGGCATGTCGTTGACGGATGCGAATCAGCGGGGCAAGGACACACGGGCGTGCAAGCCTCACAGAAAGTGAGCGGAACATGATTTATGTCCATTCTCTAAGTCGGGCTGGGCGATTGTACCGTGACCGCCCAGCGCTTGCTCCGGGTGGCACCCAGTTGAGTTTTGGGGAGCTTCACGACCGTGTCGGAGGCATTGCAGCGGCGCTGAGCAGGCAAGGCTTCGAAGTTGGGGACCGCCTCGCCCTTCTTCTGCCCAACGGACCCGAGTACATCGAGTTGGTGTATGCATGCAGTCGGCTAGGAGTAATCGCAGTTCCCTTGAATACCCGGCTCTCCGCTGTGGAAATCGACCGCGTCCTCGCGGACGCAAGTCCGCACGGTCTGGTGCGCCACTCTTCGTTGCCGGTCCCAACCGTGCGACCCCCGTGGCAGATGGTGCTCGATGAGAAGCCTTTTGAGTTTCGGAACGATCCTTATCCGGAAGCCCATTACGATCCACAAGCGATTCTGGCGCTCATCTACACGAGCGGCACCACTGGGCGACCGAAGGGCGTCAAGGTGACGCACGCTAATGTTCTGTCGGATCTCCATAATCTCAACTACTGGGTGAGGTACAAAGAAGGAGGAGTCTACCTCCACGCAGCGCCCATTTTTCACATCGCTGACTTTCCCGCCATGTTCGCGGCCGCGGCCTTCGGCGCCTGTCAGGTGACAATTCCGAAGTTCAGCCCACGAAGCTTCTGCGAGACGGTGGAACGCGAAAAGGTCAGTCACACCGTTTTGGTGCCGACCATGATCAATCTGCTGACTCAATTCCCGGAAATCGAGAAGTATGACTTGAGCAGTCTCGAAATTCTGGCTTACGGCGGAGCTCCCATGGCGCCGGAACTCATCCACCGGACGCGAGAGCTGCTGCCCAATGTCAAACTCGTCCAGGTCTACGGACTCAGTGAGACCGGCTTTCTCACGAGTCTACCGGACCACGAGCACACCGAAGCCAGGCTCATGTCCTGTGGGCGACCGTGTCCAGGAATCGATGTGCAAGTGGTTGACGAAGACGGCAAGCGAGTCCAAGCCGGGCATCGTGGTGAATTAGTTGCCCGCGGGGCGAATGTCACATGCGGCTACTGGAACAATCCGGAAGAGACTGCGCAGGCATTCCGCGATGGGCTGTTTCGCACCGGAGACATCGGCTATCAGGATGAAGACGGGTACTTCTACATCCTCGACCGCCTAAAGGACATGATTGTCACCGGTGGCGAGAATGTCTACTCCGGTGAGGTCGAGGCGGTTATTTGCCAGCATCCGGCGGTTCGTGAAGCGGCAGTGTTTGGTATACCCGATCCGCAGTGGGGCGAACTCGTGACGGTTTGCGTAGTGCTGAAGCCCGGAAAAGCTCTCACCGCCGATGACCTGATCACCCATTGCCGGCGGGCTCTGGCCAATTACAAGATTCCGCGGCACGTAGAGTTTATGGAAAGTGAACTACCCAAGAGCGGCTCAGGAAAGGTGCTGAAAAGAGTCTTGCGCGAGCGCTTCTGGGCTCATCAAGAACGAGCGGTGAGTTAGCGAATTTCTTAAGGTACAAAGACATGGGTCGAACAAGAATCATCATCGTCGGTGGGGGATTTGGCGGGCTGGCCGCTGCTAGGGCTCTTAGAAATACTCCCGCAGAGATCACTTTGATCGATCGGACAAACCACCATTTATTTCAGCCGCTGCTCTACCAGGTGGCGACGTCGGTGTTGACCCCTGGCCAGATCGGTTCCCCGATTCGCGGGATTCTGCGCGACCAAAGAAACACCACCGTGATCCTGGGCGAGGTCACCGGGGTGGATAAAGATCAGAAATGCGTTTACGTAAGCGACGCGGATCGGCAAGACGTGCCGATTACCTACGATTACCTGATCCTGGCCACCGGCGTTACCCACAGTTACTTCGGCCACAACGAATTTGAGAAGTTTGCGCCGGGATTGAAGAGTCTAGCGGATGCGGTGGCGGTCCGAAACAAGATCTTGCAGGCGTTCGAACAAGCAGAGGCTGAAGAGGATCCCAGCCGCCACCGGGATCTGCTGACTTTTGTTCTGGTAGGGGCCGGCCCCACCGGCGTGGAGATGGCTGGAGCAATCTCTATATTGGTGCGCAGCACGCTGAAATCCGACTTCCGGCGAATTGACCCCACGTCTGCGCGGATTGTGCTCGTCGATATGGCGCCGAGGGTTCTGCCGCCGTTTTCGGAGGGCCTCTCCCAAGCCGCGAAACAACGGCTCGAGAAATTGGGCGTCGAGGTTCAGCTCGGACATAGCGTCGATCAGATCGACGCAGACGGCATCGTGGTGGCGGGGGAGCGCATTGTGAGCAAGACCGTGATCTGGACGGCGGGTGTGGCGCCCTCGCCGGCGGGCAAGTGGCTGAAGGTGGAGACAGACCGGGCTGGGCGGGTACGCGTCCAGAAAGACCTCACTGTGCCCGGACATCCCGAGATATTTGTGGTTGGCGATACCGCATCCCTCGATCAAAACGGCAAGCCGCTGCCGGGTGTGGCACAGGTGGCGATGCAACAAGGACGCTATGCAGGGAAGCTGATACATAGCCGCCTCGTCGGCAATGCCGCGCCGGGTCCGTTTAGCTACTTTGACAAAGGGAGTATGGCCGTGGTGGGCAAAGGTTTTGCCGTGCTGCAAAGCGGCAAGGTCCACGTCAGTGGCTTCCCTGCGTGGCTCGCGTGGGCGGCCGTGCACCTTGAGTTCCTGGCGCAATCGAGCCTCCGTGTGAGCGTTTTCCTGCAATGGGTTTGGACCTATTTGACCGGGCAGCGGGGTTCCCGGCTAATCGTGAATCACCACGTGCCACAACCGAGGCCCACTGCGGAGGACACAAGCGTCAAAGAGTTGGCTTTTAGCAAGTAGAGGTTTAGAGAAAACGCAATCCAGATGGAATGCGAAATTCAAACAGTATAAGGGAGCGTCCCATGGAGAAGAACAATGAAATCAGAAAGGTAGCCATCGTCGGCACGGGAGTCATCGGCGCGAGCTGGGCCGCCCTGTATCTTGCGCGTGGGTTTGACGTCGTTGCGACGGATCCTGCGCCAAATGCCGAGGCCAACCTTCGCCAGTACATTGATGCCGCGTGGAAAGACCTCACCGCACTCGGACTCTCGCCCAAGGCGTCGCGGGATCATCTCGAGTTCACTCTCGATATGAAGCGGGCCCTCTCGGATGCTGATTTTGTCCAGGAGAACGGACCCGAGCGCCAGGACTTCAAGATCAAGTTGTTCGCTGATATGGATGCCGCAACCCCTACCAGTTCCATCATCGCCTCAAGTTCGTCCGGCCTCACCATGAGTGTCATGCAGTCCGCCTGTAAGCATCCCGAGCGGTGCGTGATTGGCCATCCTTTCAATCCCCCCCACATGATTCCCTTGGTGGAGGTAGTTGCGGGTGCAAAGACATCACCGCAAACTGTCGAACAGGCGATCTCTTTTTACACAACGATTGGCAAAAAGCCGATCCATTTGCGAAAAGAAGTCGTCGGCCACGTCGCGAACCGCCTTCAAGCCGCACTCTATCGTGAGGTCGTGTACCTCATCGAGCAGGGCGTGTTGGACGTCACTGATGCTGATGCCGCAGTGTGCTGGGGACCTGGGCTGCGTTGGGGAGTAATGGGACCCGATCTCCTGTTCCATCTCGGTGGCGGTCAAGGCGGGATTCAACATTTTATGGAGCACCTCTCCGGCCCGATGGCGACTTGGTGGAAAGACCTCGGAAAGCTGACCGAAATCAGTCCCCAGATTAAGCAGACAATCATCGATGGGGTGCTGGAGGAGGCCGGCAACCGCTCCATTGAAGAACTTGGACGGGAACGTGACACGATGCTGTTGGAATTGCTCGCCACGCGCTCGAAAGGCGAGAAGGCTGCGCAGGCTGCCGTCACCAGCGGCGGCGGGGCAAAGGCTCAAAGCAATTGAGATGCGCTGAGCTCGAAACCTCGTGAGAAGGATGTGGGTATTTCAGTTGTCGCTGGGGACCTCGCTTGAGCACTTGTGAGGCCCAGGCTACGCAACAGACTTGAAGTTGTCGGGCGGATGCTCAATAGGAACCGCAGAATGCAAGCTCACAAGTCTAACAACCCGAACGTACGGCGCGCACTCCAGGTATTTGCTGTTCTCTTTTGGCCGGTGACCGCCGCTCTCGCCGGGCCTCCAGGCCAGCCTTCGAGCTCGACGAGTGTTTTCGCGCCTCTGTCGACGCCGGCCAATTCGATTTTTAGGCTATCCCTTTTTGTACTTGCAGTTACGGCGGCCATCTTCGTGGTCGTTGCCAGCTTGCTGGTTTATTCTGCCATCAAATTCAGGAAGAGGGCAAACGACGATGGCCGCGAACCCCCGCAAGTCTATGGCAGCAATCAGCTTGAGCTGGCCTGGACCGTGATTCCGGTGCTGATCGTGGTGGTGCTCTTCCTGACCACGGCGCGCGTCATTCACGGGGTTCAGGACGCACGGCAGCCCCCCGGCGCGATCGAGGTGACGGTTGTCGGCCACCAGTTCTGGTGGGAGTACCGCTATCCGCAGTATGGATTCGTGACCGCCAACGAGTTGCATGTACCCGTGAGTGACCCGCAGCATCCCACACCCACTTTTCTGACTCTGCTCTCGGCGGACACGGATCACAGTTTCTGGCTGCCGCGGCTGGCGGGCAAGACGGACCTGATCCCTAACCACCCCAACCACATGTGGATCGATCCGCATCAGACCGGGCTTTACCTCGGCCAGTGCGCACAATACTGTGGCACGCAGCACGCCAAGATGCTGCTGCGGGTGTACGTTGAGCCGCGCGCTGACTTTGATCATTGGGTGCATGCCCAGCGGCAGCCGGCCGGAACGAACGATCCGGCGGATGCTTCGGCAGCGGAGGGCCGCCGCGTGTTCGAATCGACAGCATGCATCAACTGCCACGAGGTCGCAGGCACGGTGGCAAACGGGCGATTTGGGCCCGACCTGACGCACCTCATGACCCGCGACACCATCGCCTCGGGCGCCGTGCCCAATACACCAGAAAATCTTCGGATTTGGATTCAAAATCCCGATGCGTTCAAGCCGGGATCGTTGATGCCGGCGATGAACTTGAGCGATCAGGACTTCGACCGCCTGACCACTTATCTCCTGACGCTCCACTGAGGCGACTTAGCCGCGTTCGAAGTCCGTTGTCGTTGCGAGGAGAACGATGTCGTCCGACGCCATACCGATTCCAAGCTCGATCAGGTTATCCAAGGAAGCCGAAGGGACTTGGCTCGAGACACTGCACAGTTGGGTGACCACGGTCGATCACAAGAAGCTCGGCCTGATGTACATCGGCTATGCCCTGCTGTTTCTGGTAATTGCGGGGATTGAAGCGATCATCATGCGGATCCAGTTGGCGGTTCCGCACGCGCATTTTGTTTCGCCCCAGGTCTTCAATCGCATGTTCACCATGCACGGCACCACGATGATTTTCTTCGTCGCGATGCCGATCCTGTTCGGGTTTGCCAACTATCTGGTACCCCTGATGATCGGGGCCCGCGACATGGCTTTTCCCCGGTTGAATGCCTGGAGCTTCTGGATGACCGCCTTCGGAGGCCTGCTACTCTACTTCAGCTTGATAGGGGGCGACGGATTGTACGGCGCCGGCAGCGCGCCTGACGTGGGCTGGTGGGCTTATGCGCCGCTGACTTCTCCCGCGTTCTCCAAGGGGCACAGTACGGACTTCTGGACAATCGCGCTCTTGGTTTCGGGATTTGGGAGCATCGGGACCGCGATCAACATCCTCGCCACCATCATCTCCATGCGCTGCCGGGGGATGACCTTGGGCAAAATGCCCCTGCTCGCCTGGCTGAACCTCGTGATGTCGGGCATGGTGCTGCTGGCCATCGGTCCGCTGACGGCAGCACAAATGATGCTGATGATCGACCGTTACCTGGGAGGACATTTCTTCGACACCCAGGCGGGCGGCTCCGCGACGATCTGGATGCACTTCTTCTGGATTTTCGGCCACCCGGAGGTCTATATCCTCATCATTCCGGCGTTCGCCTTCGTTTCTGAAATCGTGCCGGTATTTTCGCGAAAGGCCATCTTCGGCTACCCGGTGATGGTCGCGGCGACGGTCGGCATCGGTTTTGTGAGCATGAGTGTTTGGGCTCATCACATGTTTACGATCGGCATGGCCTCGTATAGCAATGCGTTCTTTGTACTGACCACGATGGCGGTCGGAGTCCCGACCGGGATCAAGATCTTCAATTGGATAGGAACGATGTGGGGCGGCAAGATCCGCTATGGCTTGCCCATGCTGTTCTGTCTTGGCTTCCTGTTTCAGTTCCTCATTGCCGGCTTGACCGGAATCATACTGTCAGCCGCCCCCGTGGACTGGCAGCTCGGCAATTCGTACTTCGTGGTGGCCCATTTCCACTATGTGATCGTAGGCGGGATCCTCTTTGCGCTCTTTGGCGCGTTCTACTACTGGTATCCGAAGATGACCGGGAAGATGCTCGACGAAACCTTGGGCAAGTGGCATTTCTGGCTGTTCCTGATCGGCTTCCATCTCACTTTCGACTTCATGCACATCCCGGGATTTTTGGGCATGCCCCGGCGGATCTACACCTACGAGCCGGGCCGCAGTTGGGAGATCTGGAACTTGATCGTGACTCTTGGGATGGTCTTTCAAGCGGCGGCCGTCCTTTGCTTCGTGGTCAACCTAGTCAGGTCGTATTTCAGAGGCGTGCCGGCCGGGAACGATCCCTGGGACGCCTGGACCTTGGAATGGGCTACTTCTTCTCCGCCGCCCGCGTACAACTTTGCGGTGATCCCGGAGGTCAAGAGCCGCCGGCCTTTGTGGGACATTAAACATCCCGAGGACCCGGACTGGAAATACGAATAAAATCCGCAGATTACGCGGATTATACAGATGACACAGAAGGAAGAGCGAAGCCGAACAATCTGCCAAATCTGTGAAATCTGGGGATTGGAATTGAATATCTGCAGGCCATTTATGAGCACAATGCCTCTGGCGATACCCGCAATGGAGACGCCCTGGACGCTGCCTTCAAAGGGGCGCGTGGGGATGCTCTCCCTCGTCGCGGCCGAGTCGGCGATCTTCACCATTTTTGTGGTCGGGTACATCTTCTACATCGGTAAGAGTTTGACTGGGCCTACGCCGCACCAGGTGCTTCACATTCCCCTTTTCAACACGATCTGCCTGCTTTTTAGCAGCCTGACAATTCATCTGGCTGTGAGCGCCTTGCACGCGGGAAAACGCGTGCGATTTATGATCTTGTGGTTTCTGACCTTTGCCTTGGGAGCGATCTTCATCGTCGGAACGGGACGGGAGTGGCATCACCTGATCTACCAGGAAGGGCTGACAATCACCACAAACCTCTTCGGCACCACATATTATTCGCTCGTCGGGCTGCACGCCTTCCACGTCACGGCGGGTCTGGTGGCGCTCGGCACGGTGCTGATCCTGGCTCAGCTCGGCGCGGTGAAGCAGGAACACGCCGACCGCGTCGAGGTGCTGTCTCTGTACTGGCACTTTGTCGATGCCGTGTGGGTTGTGGTGTTCACAGTGGTGTACGTGGTGGGACGCTGAGATGAATCCATGGTCCGTAACAAGCAGCCAAAAAGGTTGACGTGACTCCGGAGCAGGGTATGAACCAGCAGAATACAAGCATTCCGGCAACTGTTGAAATGCCGGCGCCAACGGCGTGGCCCTTCATTCTGGCGTTCGGCTTGGCGCTGCTCTTCGCAGGCTTGCTAACGAGCGCCGCCGTGAGCACCCTGGGTGTCTTCCTAGCCACGGCAGGCTGCGTTGGCTGGTTCTGCGACGTGTTACCCCGTGAACAGCACGAGACCGTGACGGCAGCAGCCGAAGTAGCTCCCGTCGTCACGGACAGGTTGGAAGTTGAGCGCGTCAAAGGCCTTGAGGAGGCGTCTCGGGCGTTACTCCCCATTGAGATTTACCCCGTGTCGGCCGGATTCAAGGGCGGCCTTGCGGGAGGCGTAGGGATGGCAGTGCTGGCCTCGCTTTACGGCCTTTTGACGCACGGAAGCATCTGGTACCCCATTAACCTGCTGGCGTCAGTGGTTTACGCCGAACCGTTTCAGCTCTCGCTCCAGCACCTCACATCGTTTCACATCGAGCTGTTGTTGGTGGCCGGAGCCCTGCACTTGGTGACCTCGGTTTTGGTCGGGCTGCTTTATGGCGTCCTGCTACCCATGGTCCCACGCCGGCCGATTTTGCTGGGCGGCTTCATCGCGCCCATCGTCTGGTCGGGCCTGTTGTACACGAGTCTCGGGATCATCAACCCGCTGCTCGACCAACGTATTGACTGGAAATGGTTTGTGGCCTCGCAGATCGCCTTTGGCATCGTGGCCGGACTGGTGGTGGTGCGCCAGGAACGCGTGCGGACTCGCCAGTTCATGCCGTTAGCAGTGTTGGCAGGTATCGAAGCCCCTGGGATCGTAGATGAAAAGGGCGGAAGGAGCGTCGAATGACAAGGCCAAACTATTCGCGCCCTCGCGTTTTGCTCGCCCTTGCCGCGGTCTTCACAATGCAGGCCCTGACAGCCTGTAGCGGCTTGCCTGGGCGGCCCGGCCCTGATCCTGTCTTGCGGCCGAGCGAGGTGCTGGACTTCAACACCTTATACGGTCAGAACTGCTCTGGCTGCCATGGTGCCGAAGGCAAGGGCGGTGCGGCCGTCTCTCTTGCCGATCCGGTGTACCAAGCGCTGGTCGATGACGCTACGCTTCGCCGGATTATGACCAATGGCGTGCCCGGGACGCTGATGCCGACGTTCGCACAAAGTGCCGGAGGCTCGCTAACCGATGGACAAATCGATGTCTTGGTGCACGGAATGCGCACCCGGTGGGCGGACGCAAGCGCGCTGGGTGGCGTTACTCCGCCGCCTTACACGCCCTCTACTCCAGGCAGTGCGGAGCACGGCGCCGGCGTTTACCAGGCCTCCTGCGCTATGTGCCACGGGCCGGGCGGTCGGGGAGGCACCGTGGCGGGCTCGATTGTGGACGGATCGTTCCTGGGCTTAGTTACCGACCAGGAGCTGCGCACCATGATCATTGTGGGGGTGCCCGGCACTGCCATGCCGGATTGGCGGAACCACGTTCCCGGGCCCCTATCAGCGCAACAAATCTCGGATGTGGTGGCCTGGCTCGCAGCTCAGCGGCCGCAATTCCCTGGCCAACCGTATGCCTCGCAAACTGGGAGCGCGGGCGTCTCGCCCCTTCTTGATGCGGGCTCTCTGACCCTCAGAGACGGAATAACGGGCGGGACGCCCGCAATCCCAGGACCGCCTACTGGAGGATCTCGATGAGCGAACCGAATGAGCTTTCCCGGCGAGGCGCTTTGATGAAGCTGGGCATCTTGATCAACGGAGGCATCGCCGCTCTGTTGGCTGTGCCCATCGTGGGCTACCTCCTTTCACCTCTTAAAGGAAGGGCGGGTCAGGGATACGACGCCTGGGTGCCGCTCGGGTCCCTCGGCCAGTTCCCGGAGGGCCAGACGCGCCTGGCAAAGTTCCACAACCCCTCGGTGAGTCCCACGGACGGCCAAACGGCCGAGATTCCGTGTTGGGTCCGCCACGTCGAAGGTCAGACCTTCCAGGTATTTGCCGTCAACTGCGCCCACCTCGGTTGCCCGGTACGCTGGTTCGCGCAATCCGGTCTGTTTATGTGTCCGTGCCACGGCGGGGTTTATTACGCCGACGGTTCGCGCGCCTCCGGACCGCCGCCACGAGGGTTGTTTACCTATCCGTACCGGATTGACGGCGATCAGCTTGTGATCCACGCCGGCGAATTGCCCACGCTGGCCGCGGACGCCGGAATAGCGTCGGGGGGGAGGAAGCCATGCCTTGGCTAAAGTCCGTCGGCGAATGGCTGGACCAACGCCTGCAACTCGGCAGCGGCATCCGCGAGGCGGCGTTCCACCGCGTACCAAGGTCGAGCGCAAACTGGTTTTACGTCTTCGGCAGCGCGGCCTTTACGGTGTTTATTCTGCAGGTGGTTACCGGCATTCTGCTGGCCTTGCTCTATGTGCCGTCAGCCGCCGAGGCCTGGAATAGCCTTCAGGCCTTAAATCACGCGGTCACGCTGGGTTGGTTCGTGCGCGCGATGCACGGCTGGGGCTCAAATTTCATGGTTGCCCTGGTGCTTATTCACATGGTCCAGGTGTTCCTCTTCGGGGCCCACAAATATCCACGGGAATTCACCTGGGTGCTGGGCGTTTTCTTGCTGCTGATGACGCTGGGCATGGCCTTCACGGGCCAAGTGCTGCGTTTCGACCAGGATGCGTATTGGGGTCTGGGCATCGGCGCTTCCATCATGAGCCGCGTTCCCCTGATTGGAGGCTGGATCGTCAATCTGATGCTGGGCGGCCCGATTATTGGCGGCAACACGCTTTCCCGCTTCTTCGCCCTTCACGTGTTTGTGATACCCGGCATGCTGATGGGGCTTGTAGGCCTGCACCTGCTCATGGTGTTCAAGCTCGGGATCAACGAATGGCCCATGCCCGGCCGGCTAGTGCGGCGCGAGACTTATCTTAAAGAATATCATGAGCTTACTAAGAGGGACGGCGTGCCCTTTGTGCCGGACGCGATCTGGAAGGATCTTATCTTCGCGGGTTGCGTTCTGCTGGCGGTGGCCCTTTGTGCCATCATTCTGGGACCCTTCGGACCCAGCGGCCAGCCGGATCCCACCATTATCCAGACAGTTCCCCGGCCCGATTTCTTCTTCCTGTGGCTGTATGCTTTACTGTCGCTGCTTCCACCAGAGCTTGAAACTCCGTTCCTGCTGATCGCTCCGGTGATCGGCATCGGTGTGCTACTCCTCCTGCCGTTCCTCTCCGGCGAGGGCGAGAAGAGCTGGCGGCGCCGGCCGATCGCCGTGCTTACGGTGCTGCTGGCTGCAGTCACGCTGGGAACGTTTACGAAGCTCGCGAGTTACACGCCATGGTCACCCAAGATGAATGCCTGGAGTGGGTTACCGGTTCCGGTGCAATACCTTCGGAACCGCTCTCCTCTCCAACGCACGGGTGCGCTGGTGTTTCAGGAAAAGCAGTGCCGCAACTGCCACATGCTGGGCGGCACCGGCGGGGAGAGGGGGCCGGCACTGGACGCGGTTGCCGTCCGCCTGACGCAAGACCAGCTCATTCGCCAAGTACTGCAGGGTCGGGGCAACATGCCCGCCTACGGCAAGAACTTGAGCCCGGCGGAAACCACAGCCTTGGTGGCGTTTCTGAGCACTCTGCATCCTGTGGGGCAGCAACCGGCGCGTGATGCTTCCCGGGCCCAAGCAGCAGCACTCGGAGCCAGTGGTGATGGATCGCAGCCCTGACCGTTGATGAAATGCGCCGCAGGCGCCTTGATGCGCGCACCACAACTACCGATGCCCTCTTCAACCCAACCCGCCCTCGAATCCTGGTCGCTACCGGTTGCGGTGACGTTGGCTCTGGTTCTCACGGCATTCGTCTACGGGCGAGGTTGGCTTCGTCTTCGGAAGGCTTCGCCTCACGCGATTCCACTGTGGCAGGCGGGCGCCTTCATGGGCGGACTGTTTTCGCTGTGGGTCGCCGTGGGTTCCCCTCTGGTTGTGTTTGATGATGAGCTGCTCACAATCCATATGGTTCAGCACGTTCTGTTTATGCTAGTGGCCCCTCCCTTGATCCTGCTCGGAGCGCCGGCCCTGCCATTTCTGCATGGGTTGCCGCGGCGCTTCGTCCGTGGCTCCTTGGGCCCGGCGCTGCGCTGGCCGCCGGCGCAGGGATTGGGACAGGTTCTGGCTAATCCGGCGGCCTGTTGGGTGCCGGCCATGGCCGCCCTAGTCGCCTGGCATGTTCCGGTGTTGTTTGAGCTCGGGCTGCGCTCGGACGCCTGGCATGAAGTCGAACACGCCAGTTTTTTTGCTACCGGACTTCTGTTCTGGTGGCCTGTGGTCCAGCCTTGGCCAAGCGTGGCACGGTGGCCTCGCTGGCGCATTCCGCTGTATCTATTCATGGCTACGCTGCCGTGCGATGTGCTCTCTGCCTTTCTGGCATTTTGTGATCGCGTGGTCTACTCGCCCTACCTGACAATGGCCCGGCCCTTCAGTATTTCGCCCCTTCAAGACCAGGAGTGCGCGGGCGCCCTCATGTGGGCTTGCGCGACGTTCGCGTATCTGATTCCGGCAGTCATCGTCACAGTTCGGATCCTCTCTCCCTCCGGAACCCATTCAGCGGAGCCAACCCTGGCCGCCCCGCAGAAACCTGCCGCGCAGCCGCTGACCGCGCGCCTGGAGATGGCCCAATGACGGCTGCTGAACCCACCCTAGCGGCCTTGGACTTGGTGAGAATCGAGCCGCACCACTTGGTGCGCTCGCAAACCTGGGCGCAGACTGTGGCTGACTACTGGGCGCTCACTAAGCCGGAAGTCAATATTCTGATTATAGTTACGACCTTAGCTGGCTTCTGCCTGGGCCTGCCATCTCAGCACCATCCCTTTCCGTTCCTACTGCTGATTCACACCTTGCTGGGTACCTTGCTGGTGGCCGGCGGCACCGGGACACTTAATCAATACGTCGAGCGACGCTTCGATGCCCAGATGCGGCGGACGGCGCGGCGGCCGTTGGCAGCGGGCAGGCTGGAACCTTCGTCGGTTCTGCGGTTTGGGATCGCACTCTCGGTCACAGGCGCCCTCTACCTGGCCGTAGCCTTGAATGCGCTCGCCAGTCTGCTGGCAGTACTTACTTTAGTGAGCTACCTGTTCGTGTACACTCCGCTCAAACGAAGAACGCCGCTCTGTACGCTGGCAGGAGCTTTCCCCGGCGCCATGCCCCCGTTGATCGGTTGGGCTGCAGCCTCGGGGAGATTGAGCCCCGAGGCCTGGGTATTGTACGGCATCGTCTTCCTGTGGCAATTACCTCATTTCATGGCAATTGCCTGGATGTACCGGGAGGATTACGCTCGCGCGGGCTACCTGGTTCTTCCTTTTGGGGGGCGGAGAGGCGCCTTCATGGCCTGGCAAACCCTGGTACCCGGCTTGGCCCTGGTTTTCCTCAGCCTGACACCGGCGTTCCTGGGCCACGCCGGCGTGATCTATCTGGTTGGAGCATTGTCGCTTAGCTCATGCTTTGTGTATTACGCAGCATGCTTAGTGGTAAGCAAATCGAATGCCGCGGCGCGCCGCCTCCTCTTTGCGTCGGTCGTTTACCTTCCACTGGTGTTTGTTTTGATGGTCATCGATAAGGTGTAGGACCACGGCCAGCCATTGAGCCGATACGAAAACATAGAAGTGTTACCTTTATGCACGCTTTTTTGCAAAAATGGTGTCAAACAAGCGTTTGAATTGCAATCAAACGGCAACTAATCGCTGACAGCTTCCGGCGTGGCGAACCACATTGACTCATTAATTCGAGGACCAGCAGGCGCCGAAGCGCTGCGGCCACATGCTGGGGAAGAAGGTGGTGCCGGCGGAGGTCCATGTCGGGAAAATTCGCGCGGCGGCGGCAGCGCGGCACAACCCCGAGACCTTCATCATGGCGCGGACGGACGCGCTGGCGCCACTCGGCCTCGACGAGGCGTTGCGCCGGGCCGAACTCTACCTGAAGGCCGGAGCCGACGGGCTCTACATCGAGGCGGTGGAGACAGTGGAGCAATTGCAGGAGGTGGGGCAGAGGCTGCGAGGGGCCGCGCTGGCGACGAGCATCCTCGAAGGCGGTGGCCGAACGCCTTGGATGGACCCGAAGGACCTTCACGCGCTCGGCTACACAATGCTGCTTTATCCGTCGACGGTCATTTTCCGCGTGACCCGCGCCATCCAGAAGGCGGTGGCGGACCTCAAGGCAGGCCGCCCGATGCCTCCAGAGGAGTCGGTCACGTTCAAAGAGTATGAGGACATC
>DATJYK010000381.1:0-35169 GCA_035578005.1 Terriglobia bacterium | reverse complement strand
AGCTCCGCGACGATATCCACGTCCGGGTGTGTCACCACCTCGCGCCAGTCCGCCGTCCGCATCACCGGGCCGAGTGACTCCGGAATCTTCTTGGTCGCGATCGAGCGGCAACACACTGCCGCGACCTTCAGCCGGAACCCCAGCTTGAGCGCGATCTGCTCCGCATTCCCGGCCAGAATGGCAAGCGTGCCCGAGCCGACGTTGCCCAAGCCCACAATGCCCACATTCACTTCCCGCATATATGGGCATTATGGCACGCACCGCGCGGCGAACTCGTTCCATGTAAAATGGTCGCAATGGCACAAGTGAGGGCAACTCCAAAAACCTATGATGTGGTCGTGGTCGGCTCGGGAGCCGGTGGTGGCGTTGCCGCACACGTGCTGTCGTTGGCGGGCGCCAAGGTCTGCATGCTGGAAGCCGGCGGCTGGTACGACGGCACCAAGCAATCCGCCATGTTCAAATGGCCGTACAATGCCCCACATCGCGGTGCCGGAACCAAAGAGAAACCCTTCGGCTATTTCGACGCCACGCTGCTTGGGGGCTGGCAGGTTCCCGGTGAACCTTACACCAATGCCGGCGGCTCCGATTGGCGCTGGTGGCGCGCGCGCATGTTGGGCGGCCGCACCAATCACTACGGCCGCATCTCGCTGCGCATGGGTCCTTACGATTTCAAGCCCTACAGCCGCGACGGCAAGGGCTTCGACTGGCCGATCACCTACGATGACCTTGCTCCCTATTACGACAGGACCGAGGAACTGATTGGCGTTTTCGGCACTCAGGAGGGCTTGGAAAACACCCCCGACGGCAAGTTTCAGCCTGCGCCCAGGCCGCGGTGTTACGAGCTGCTGATTCAGCAGGCTTCCCGAAAGCTCGGAATCCCTTGCATCCCTTCCCGTCTTTCCATCCTCACTCGGCCGCTCAATGGGCGTCCAGCCTGTCACTACTGCGCACAGTGCGGCCGAAGCTGCGGTACGTCGTCGAACTTTTCCTCGCCCACCGTGCTGCTGCCGTCGGCGCTGGCGACGGGCAACGTAGAAATTCGCTGCGACGCCATGGCGCGGGAAATCCTCGTCGACCGCGAAGGATTGGCCACGGGCGTGTCCTACATTGACAAGAAGACGCGCAAAGAAATGCAGGTGCGTGGGAAGATCGTGGTGCTGGCTGCGAGCGCCTGCGAAAGCGCGCGCCTGATGCTGAACTCGCGCAGCCCGCAGCATCCCAACGGCCTCGCCAACTCCAGCAATCTCGTGGGCAAGTATCTGATGGATACCGTGGGCACGGACGGCGCCGGCTTTATTCCGGGCCTCATGGACGTGCCGGCGCACAACTGCGACGGCGTAGGCGGCATGCACGTTTACATGCCGTGGTGGAATTACGGCAGGCAGCTCCGCAACGAAATGCCTTTTGCCCGTGGATATCACATCGAGCTAGGCGGCGGCAAGGGAATGCCGGGAGTCGGCGACTTCGACGGCAGCGAGCAATTCCTCGGCGGCGGCTACGGCGTGGAACTGAAGAGTAAGGTGCGCAAGTTCTACGGTTCGTTCGTGGGCTTTGCCTGCCGCGGTGAGATGATTCCCAATGAAGACAGCTACTGCGAAATCGATCGCAACACGGTGGACGAATGGGGCATCCCGGTGCTGAAATTCCACTTCAAGTGGAGCCAGGATGAAATCCTGATGGCGCGGCACGCCCAGGAGACCTTCCGTGAGCTGATTCTTTCCATGGGCGGTGAAGTGGTGCAATCCTCCGGCGCGGAAAACAACTGGGGGCTTCACCCCGGCGGTGAGATCATCCACGAAGTGGGCACCGTCCTGATGGGCGATGACCGCCGCAAGTCCGTCCTCAACCCATACTGCCAGGCTTGGGATTGCAACAACGTGTTCGCAACGGATGGGGCTCCCTTCGTGTCCAACGCGGACAAGAATCCGACGCTCTCGATCATGGCGCTGGCGTGGCGCACGTCTGAGTACGCCGCGGACCAGGCCAAGAAGCTGAATATTTGAGGCTCAGAGGTTCGTCTCTTTGACCAAGTTCGGAATCATCGCGTTATCAATCGCGGCGGTTGTAGGAGTGTTGTGGTTCAGCCGGACGTCACGCGCGCAGGAGGCTCCCAAGGGTCTCGAAGGCACCTGGCAAGGGGCGCTTGGTGCGGGCTCGCCACAGCAACTTAGGGTGGTGGTCACCATCACGAAGTCAAGTGAGGGCTCTTACGCCGGAGTTCTGGAGAGCGTCGACCAAGGAGCCACTCTTCCACTCAGCACTGTCACGCTCAATGGCAGCAAGGTGCGCTTCGAGATCACTTCTATCGGCGGGGTGTACGAGGGCCAGCTCAACGAGGAGCAAACGAAACTTACCGGATAGTGGACGCAGACGGCTGCGCCCAATCCGCAGCCGCTCTCGTTCACCAAGGCTGCTACCGGAGCTGCAGCCACGTCTGCCAAGGTTTCGCCGGCTCCGAAGCGGAAGCCTCTCGATGCTCCCGTTGACGTTTGGGTTCCGGAGCCGCCCACAGCCTTTCGGGCCGACGGGAAGATGCATCTTGTGTATGAGCTGCACTTAACGAATTTCAGCTCTCAAGACTGCGCTTTGACCGGGGTTGAGGTTCTGCGCAGCGATGGCGATTATCGGGTGCTGGCGCAATATGAGGGGGCAGATCTCGTGGGAAGCATCGCCCGGCCCGGCGCTCAGCAACTAGCGGGCACCGATAAACTGAGTCTCGGTCCTGGTTTGAGTGGCATTGTCTACCTGTGGGTCACAGTGGCGACTGAGGCGGAAGTGCCGGCAGCGATCGAGCATCGCGTCTCCGTTAAGGTTGCCGACTCCGCGTTCAGTGCCCAGTGCGCTCGGGTGGCCGTGAAGCGCGGCGTCGCTGTGATCGGCCCGCCTCTCCGCGGCAGCGATTGGATGGCCGCCAACGGACCTTCAAACACCTCAGCTCACCGCCGGGCGCTGATTCCGATTGACGGGCGCGCGCGCATCTCACAACGCTTCGCCATCGATTGGGTTGAGTTGCGGGACGACGGGAACACGTTCGCCGGCGATCCCAAAGACAACAGGAACTATCGCGCTTACGGTTCCGAGGTGCTGGCCGTTGCTGATGGCACCGTCTCCGAAGTTAAAGACGGCATACCGCAGAATGTACCGGGCGAAGACTCGCGCGCGGTGGCTATAACTTTGGAGACGATTGGCGGCAACCATATTATTCTGGATCTGGGCGGCGGCCGCTACGCCTTCTACGCGCACCTGCAACCTGGTTCACTGCGCGTGAAGTTGGGCGACCACGTGAGTCGCGGCCAGGTGCTCGGTCTGGTAGGAAACTCCGGCAATTCCACTGAGCCGCACCTGCACTTTCAGCTATGCGACGCGAATTCGCCCCTTGGCTCGGAGGGATTGCCCTACGCCCTGGACTCGTTCGAAGTGGAAGGCATGGGGACGGATTGGAAAGGCGCCAAATCGGAGCCGCAGAAGAGAGAACGCGAGATACCGGCGGAAAACGAAGTGGTGCGGTTTCCGTCGGGATACTGATGTGGGAAGATATGACACTCACATTGAACAAATGGCAAAGTCACGAGCGGGATGGGAGATGAACCATGGACAATAACGAAAGCAAGAGCCACGACGGCTTGAAGCGGCGCGACATGCTGAAGGTTCTGGGCGCCGTGCCGGCAGCTGCTTTGCTGCCCGCGGCCGCTGCGGCAGCCGAAATGCCGATGCCGAAGCCTGGCGCGCCGAGCGTCGCAGAACCAGCGGCAACGGCCTACGAGCCGAAGACTCTCAGCGCGCACGAGTACAAGACCGTCGTCGTGCTGAGCGACATTATTATTCCTGCTGACGAGCGCAGCGGCAGCGCCACGCAGGCGGGCGTGCCGGAGTTCATCGATGACTGGCTGAGCGCCGGTGGCGGCTCCCAACTTGACTCGGTTCGCGGCGGCATCACTTGGCTCGATCTCGAGTCGAACCGCACTCACAACCACGACTTCATCGATGCCTCCGAGAGCGAGAAGAAGCAGCTTCTTGACCGGATTGCTTATCCTAAAACGGCAGCGCCTGAGGATGCGGCTGGCGTGGTGTTCTTCAACCAAATCCGCAATCTTGTCCTTAGCGGGTTTTATTCGAGCAAGATGGGAATTGAAGATCTTCCGTACCTCGGCAACAAAATGCTGTCGGAGTGGAATGGCTGCCCGCCGAACGTGCTGGCGAAGCTGGGAGTTGAATACGCTGACGCGAAGAAGTAAGGATACAGCTTGCCATGCCTGCTTCTGCGACTGAGCGCGTCCTGGCGCAAACGGCGGTCGTGGAACTCACCTAAGGTGCTAACCACATGACGGACTCGGTTGCCGGGATTCCAAGCCACAAGCCCGGCGTGCGCGAGAAGTCGCAGCTCCTGTCAGGCCGTGAAATCGAGCGCTCCATCACGCGGCTCGCCTATGAAATCGTCGAACGCAACAACGGCGCGGGTGAACTGGTTGTCGTCGGTGTGCACCGACGCGGCGCGCCGCTGGCCGAGCGTCTGGCGGCAAAGATCAGTGAAGTTGAAGCGGTGAAGGTGCCCGTCGCCGCGCTCGACATCACCTTCTACCGTGACGATCTTTCCACCATTGACGAAAAGCCCGTCGTCAAGAAGTCGCTGCTTCCGTTCCCGGTGGAAGGCCGAACCGTGATTCTGGTGGATGACGTTCTTTACACTGGCCGCACCACGCGCGCTGCCCTGGACGCGCTGGTGGATCTAGGCCGCCCGCGCCGCGTCGAGCTTTGCGTGCTGATTGACCGCGGCCATCGCGAGCTCCCCATTCAGGCCGATTACGTCGGCCGCCACGTGCAAACCTCCGACAACGAAGTGATCGAAGTCCGCCTCCATGAGATCGACCACCAAGAGCGGGTGATGCTCTGCGAGCGCGTGGAGTAGCATCGAATAGCCCCAGCGCACTGATCGCTTCCCGCCTACGTCTTGAAAAGCCGCGCCGACTATCTGCGTTAACTAAGCACCAGAAGCCTGGTTAACGCGCCATGATAGGAATCGCCCAAGCTTGCCAAGTCTCTTTTGTTTTCGCGCCACTGCTGTGAGGTCCTGAACAAGCAGGGTCAGCAAGGCGGGCGCGGTGACTACAATGTTGCGATTGTAAGCGAGAGCCTGGCGGAAGTGGCCGTGAAAGAAGGCCGCCAAAGCGCGCGTGGAACCGCACGCAGGGCAACCGGCAATGTGAAAAAAATGACGCCACAGGCATAGGTCAGGCCCGCGGGCTAGCAGCTCCGGAGGGACCAAGCAGAAACCCACCAGCGCGCCGAGTAACGCGGCAACGCGTGGCATCCCCTGCGCGAACATTCTCTGGTTATTCAACCAATCCATGTACGTGTCGAGAGCCTAGAAGAAAAGCCTACAGATAGCCGCAGACGTGCTGCTTGTGACAGACGGTCCGACAAGTGCGGCGCATCAATTGCCGGCCGTCCCGCCGTTGCCGAGCAATAGCTTGCGCACGTCGTCCCGAAGCTTTTCGTCCCCGCTCGCGGAGTGTTTTCGAAGCTCGGCGTAGGCCGCAAGCTCGGCCTCGGCTCTTTCTCTCTCCCCGCTGCGTTGGTAAATCTGAGCCGCGCGGTAGTGAGCCTCCGGAAAGCCTGGTTCTAACGCGATGACGCGCTCGAACTCCGCCAAGGCTTGCGCATCCTGGCGCTGCTCCGCGAGCACGACACCGAGCTCGAAATGAGCGTCTGCCAGTGAGGGATCAAGCGCGAGCGCTAAGCGCAAGAGTTGCTCCACGCGCTCAGTATCAACCGGATTCCGCCCCGCTGCGCCACTGCGCCAGAGGCAGAGGGCGTAATAGTACTGTGCTGCGGCGTTCTGTGGTTCGCGTTTCGCATAGCGCTCGAAGCGCGGGAGCACTTCCTCGGCTTTCCGAGGCGACGCGGTGTACGTCTGAGTCAGGAAGAAATACGCGGCGCGGTCGGAAGGGTTCAGGTCCACGGCCTTCGAGAGCGCATCGAGCGCGTCACCGTAACGGCCGCTGGAATAGTAGGCCACGCCGAGTCCCAAGAGCAGTCTGGCGGAGTGTGGATATTGCGCCGCTGCCTGCTGAAAGACGCCAATCGCCTGCCCGTAGTCACCCTGAAGCAGAAGGCTATTTCCGCGGCTGAAGGCCTTCGAGGCCTCGTCCGTGGCCTTCGGTGATCCCGCATTTCCAGCCCATTCTCCCAGGGCGGTGCGCATTTGCATGCCTTGTGCCTGCGATGAGTAACCTCCGGCATCCACCGAGCCCGGGACTTCGCCGGGCTTGAGAGGTGTCGAATCGGAGAACTGGACGTCAGTGTCCACTTGTTTTGAGCGTGCAACGCACGTTGCTTCACTCGCGGACTCAGTCGAAGGCCGCAGCGTAACGTTAACTGTCTGCTCGCGGCCTAGCTCGATGTGGAAAGCGCCCTGCCACGGCCGGTGGCAAGCGGAAATGACGTTGAGCTGATAATTACCCACGACCAGTTGGGGACTGAGGTAGGTGCCGTCGCGCCCAGTAAAGGCCTTCAAATTGGCTGACTTGCCTTCGAGCCCGATGGAAAGTTCAGCACCGGCGACTTTTCCACCCGATTGCGTCACCACGGCTACCCGAAGCGTTCCCTGACCCTTGTCCGCACTCTGCCCTGACCCTTGCCCCGCTGCGCTCGCCACGAGTGTGGGCCGAAGCGTCTCCGAAGCATGGAGGCTAGATCGTTGGGCCACGACACTGCCGGCCCCGAGGAGGATGACCGTTACGAGTGTTCTCAGCTTACCCTTCGGCTTCATTGTCTCGCGGGCAGGCCCGCCCCTTCCCAAACCTGCTACAGCAAGTCCTTCCACCCGTGTCGTTCTATCTCGGCGACTGCCTTTCCAACTTCCTGAGCTTGCTTCCGATCGGCGACCAGAATCGCATCCGGGGTCTCCACGATGATCAGGTCGCGCACTCCGACGGCCGCTACGAACTTGCCGGCCACGATCAGGTTTCCCTCGGCGTTGAGGCAAAGGCTGCGCTGCGGCCGGACGTTCTCTTGGGCGTCCTTGGACCGTAGGGCGTAAACCTCAGACCAACTCCCCACGTCGCTCCACCCAAGGTCCGCCGCCACCACATAAACTTCGTCCGCCTTCTCCGCCACGGCGTAGTCGATGGAAATTTTCTCAAGCTTAGGGTAGATCCGCGCGAGGGTCTTGGTGTTTTGAGCGCCGCCCGCCTGGGCGATGCGCTCCAGACCGCGCGCCATCTGCGGCTTGAATCGGCGCAGGTTGGCAAGCAGCGTCGAGGCTCGCCACACGAACATGCCGCCGTTCCACAGGTAATCGCCCGCGGCCACGTACTTCGCCGCCACGGGCGCTTTAGGCTTCTCCCTGAAGCTCTCCACCCGGAAGAGTTTCTCGCCTTCAAGCTGCGCAACAAGTTCACTGCGGTGGATGTACCCGAAACCGGTGTGAGCAGAAGCCGGCTTGAGCCCGATCAGCACTGACCGGCCCTCCGTCCACGCCCACCGCAATGAGGCACGGAGCGCGCGCCGGAAAACTGCCGGCTTGGTGATGAGGTGGTCGGAAGGCAGCACCACCATCAGGCCTTCAGGGTCGAGCCGTAGAATTTCGTGCGCTGCCAATCCCAGGCTGGGCGCGGTGTTGCGCGCCGCCGGCTCAGCCACGATCTGCGAGGCAGGTACTCGCGGCAGGAGAGCTGCGATTTTGTCCTTTAGCAGCGTGTTCGTGAAGACGAACGTACGCTCCGGAGGGATCAACCCTTGAATACGCTCGGCCGCACGTTCCAGCAACGTGCCGTCGCCGAAGACGCCTTCCAAAAGCTGCTTGGGACGCTCGCGCCGGCTGGCAGGCCAGAAGCGCGTGCCGCTGCCGCCGGCAAGAATGACGGCGTAAGCCTGAGTGAAAATCGTGTCACGGGTCATGGGCAAGACCAAAAGGCCACAGTCGAAAGCCCAAAGGAATATTCCGGATTCTTAGTGGGAATAAGCCGACTCGCCTGACCCCGACCCGAACCGCTGTGCGGCGGGCTGCGCTTTTCGGTTTCTCACTTTTCTCACTAGCCGGTCCTTTGTTTTCAATAACCTAACGGAGCCGGAACCAAACAGGTCACAAGTCGAAAGTCGACGGTCGAAAGTCAAAAGTTGGACACTTTCGAAATGTCATTCCGAGGCGCATGAACAAAGGGCCAAATCGAGGTGGCCCAAAATATTGTGGCAGAAAACGGCACAATCCTACGACAAAGGTACTAACGGTTTCGTTCGGTAATTTTGCTCCAACGATTTGTTATTGTTCTATTAATTTTGTCATACCAACTGCCCCCATCATAGCCTCTCGGGTTCCTCTCAGGCCGCCAAGAATCTATCAACACAAAGGCACCAAGACACCAACGAATGGAGGTTGACGCGACTTAAACTGGATGCCTCCTCCATGCTCGTCATTTCCTTAGCGACTTGGTGTCTTTGCGTTGAAATGCCCTCTTCCCGCGTCATTGGCCAGCGGCACATTTGCCAGCGACTTCCGGCCTCAAGATCAATCTTCGAATACCACCTTCCCAATCACTTCTGGCGGCACGCCACGGTGCGCCAGCGGCTGGCGAAAGTCGCGCTCAAGGTCCGGCACGTAAAATCGGAGCAGGCGCGAAGGCTTTTCCGGAACCAACCGGTACGGGCTGGAACCTGCCGGCACCACCCAGGTCTGGCCAGGACGAAAGGCCAACCACCCGGCTTCGATTTCCACCCGGCCTGCACCGGAAATCACGGCCAGGCACTCAACCCGATCCTTGGAAGCGGCGAACTTGGCAGGCTCCCGGAGCCCCAACTCCTCCACCGCGAAGTAGCGACACGCCACCGCGTAGCGGCGCTTGCCGAAGGGCTCTTGGAACTCCAGTTTGGGCAGATCGCGGTGCGCCGGCGCAAGAAGCTCGGTGGTCTCGAGACCGCGCTCGAGATGAAGCTGGCGCGGCCGGCCGGCGGCATCGAGGCGGCCATAGTCATCGAGGCGATAGGTAACGTCGCTGGTCTCCGAAACTTCGAACAGCACCAAGTCCGGACCCAGCGCGTGTAAGGTTCCGGCCGGCACATAAACGACCTCGGCGGACTTGGGGCGAAACCGATTGGCGAATTCGAGCGAGCGCGCCTCACGGCAGGCGGCCTCCAGCGCCGCGCGCGTGGTTTCAGCCGGGAGCGCCAAGGCGATCTCGGCGTCTCGCTGGCAATTGATGAAGTACCACGCCTCCGTTTTGCCTCGGCTCTTCTCATGGCGGGCGGCGTAATCGTCATCGGGGTGGACCTGCATCGAGAGCCAGTCACTGGTGAACAAGAACTTGGCCAGCAGCGGAAATGCGGCGCCCTCGCGCTGCCGGCCGCAGAGTTCTGCGGGCCAGCTTTTCATGACCTCGCCCAGGGTGAGCCCCGCCACGGGACCACTCAAAAACGTGGCCTGCTCGCCCGTCAGCCACGCCTCGCCGATCTGCGGAATGGTGGCTTGAGCGTGCTCGGCGTCGCCGCTTTCGACGCCCGGGATCGTAGAATTGGAAGCACCATTCCCCGCATCCATCTCCGGCGCCGGGTAAAGCGGCTCAAGATTCTCGCGGCCCCAAATCTTTTCTTTGAAGTCAGGCGCAAGCAGCAACGGAGTGTCAAACTTTGGCATAAGCAGCGGGGACGTAAGCGGGCCGGAGCTGTTTCAGAAAGGCGCCGAACCTCGCCAGACCTTGCTCGATTTGCTCCAGCGAGGCGGCGTATGAAAAACGCAGATGCTCATCAGTCCCGAAGGCTGGGCCCGGCACTACGGCCACCTGGGCCTCGTCCAGCAATCGAGTGGTGAGAGCGGTGACGTCAAAGCCAGCGCTCAGGTACTCGCTTACGTTCGGATAGGCGTAAAATGCTCCGCCCGGCATGGTGCAGCGTACGCCCGGCAGGGCGTTCAGCCCCGCGACGATGCGGTTGCGGCGGCGCTCGTATTCCGTCCGCATGGCTTCGACGGAATCCTGCGGGCCTGTCAGCGCCTCAACGGCGCCGCGCTGCACGAACGAGGTCACGTTTGAGGTGGAGTGGCTTTGCAGTTTCACCATGTTTGAGACGAGCTTTGACGCGCCCAGAGCGAATCCCACGCGCCAGCCCGTCATCGCGTAAGTCTTGGAAAGCGATCCCACCACCACCAGGTTCTCGCGGTTGCCCGACGCTCCCAGCGAAAAGGGCCGGACACCGTCGTATAGGAAGCGGCAGTAACATTCGTCCGAAAGCAGCCACAAATTGTGCCGCACGGCCAGCGCCAGCAGCTTTTCCATTTCTTCAGGCGGCACCACGGCGCCAGTGGGATTGCTCGGCGAATTCACCATGATCAGCCGCGTTTTCGGTGTGATCAGCCCTTCCACAGCGGCAACCCGGACGGCAAACCCCTCGTCTTCACGCGTGTTCAATAGAACGGGCTGGCCGTCAGCGTAACGGATGATGTCAAGGAAGGAGGTCCAGTAGGGCACGGGCAAAATGACTTCATCGCCGGAGTTCACGAGGGCCGACACAGCCTCAAAGATGCCCTGCTTGCCGCCCACGGTCACGACGCATTCCTCCGGCTGGTAGTTCGAGCCGAAGTCGTGACGGTGCCGCTCCACGATGGCGCGCTTGAGGTCGCTGATGCCGCCCGTGGGCGTGTAGCGCGTAAAGTTGGCTACCAAAGCCTCGGCGGCCGCCCGTTTGATGTTGTCCGGAGTGGGAAAGTCCGGCTCGCCGGCGCCGAAATCGAACAGACGCACGCCGGAAGCCTTGAGCTGGTCTGCGCGCGCCACGACAGCGCCGGTGGAGGAAACCTTGATGCGGGAAATTCGGTCTGAAAAACTCATAGATCGGAGAGGCAAAATCAGAGTAAGTCGTTTGTTATCAATAACATTCCAGGATAGATTTGATTAACTCATTTATTTTCATATACATTCCAGGGTATTCTCATTTGTCTCATTTTTCTCATTTTCGGTCCTTTATTATCAGTAACATTCCAGGATAGGCAAAAAAAATTTTATCGGTTCGCCTGCGGTCATCTCCTAATCCTACCCATTGGCGGCGCGACGCGATGCCAGTTTCTCCTTCAGTCTTCGCTCTACCAGCGGGGGTACCAGGTTTCCCACGGCACCCCCATGAATCAGGATCTCCTTCACCAGGCGCGAGCTAACGTACGTGTAAGACTCCGCCGGCATCAGAAACACGGTTTCAACCGCGGGCTCAAGTTTGCGGTTCATCAAGGCCATCTGAAGTTCGTACTCGTAATCTGAGAAAGCCCGGATGCCCCGCAGGATGGCGCGTGCCTTCCTCCGTTTGGCAAACTCCACGGTGAGGCCGCTGAAAGTGTCGATGGTGACGTTCGGCAGGCCTTTGGTGACCTCACGCAGCATATCCACGCGCTCGTGGACGGTGAAAAAGGGCTTCTTCTCAAGGTTCGTGAGCACCGCCACCACTAAACCGTCAAACATCCGCACGCCACGCTCGATCAGGTCGAGGTGGCCGTTGGTAATGGGATCAAACGAGCCGGGGTAGAGAACCACATTCTCAGACATGTTGAACGCCGCCTCGATGGCGATGAAAGCCTCGAAGATACAGCCCCTTGCACTGCCATTTTAGCGTGAGCAGGGCCGGTTGAAAAGTCGAAAGGGTAGCGCTCTAATTTTGTGTTGGTTCTTGCGGCTTGCTGTGGTCCCCGGCCTGAAACATGGCTGGCCTATACGACGACTGAGGCGACGCCGTCTTTCGGAAATGGCCGGAGAGGTCCAAACTCCTTCTCGTACTGTTCGACAGCTTTGACCATGCCGTCCGCAATTCCTCTAGCGCATTCCGGAGGGATAATCAAGGAAATAAGTTCCTTTGTAGTTGCTTCGTTAGCGCCACTAGGCGAGGTCTCCAAAAGAGTCATCCTGATCTCGTAGTACCCAATAGCCACTTGCATTCCGTTGATATATATCTGAGGAAGGTTTGGATTCCGCATGAGCTTGTGTACTGTTTTCTCTTCCGACTTCTCGCTTGGCTTTTCTTCCGGCACTGGATTTTCTCCCTTCTATGCTGCCTTGTTCTCGGCCTCTGCTGACACTGGTTTAAAATAGTAACCACGAACCCCTAAAGGTGGAAGCTCTCGATACTTGTACTGCACTTTTTCGACTACCATATTTTGGGCGAAGGTCACCTCAGGCATTTCAGGCTTAACCTCAGCTTTGGCTCTTATGACCTGTTGGGACTCTGCGGAAGCACCAAGGGTGAAAAATCTAGTCTGACTTGAACCGATGAAGTCGTCGCTGCCAAGCTCGTAATCAATCGCCGCATTATCGGGGTAGCCGCTTGAAAAAATCGCGCTGATCCCAGTTAGAGAGGATATGCCCAGTGAACGATTTATTTCTACGTTCACGGCGGCAGCGGGTTCGACCACAGTCTCGTTTACATCAATGAACCCAGTGTCCTCTTGGAATGTCGGAACTACAAAAGAATCAGGAACAAAATTCTCCGACCAGCGGACAACTTCACTGAACGGAGCGAACCTAACGATCAGCCCGACATCGAAAGCGTTGGCCAAGCGGAGTAACGTTTCGAGATTCGGCTTGCTTCGACCTGGAGTCTCCATCGCCGAAACTCTAGGCTGAAGCATTTGGGCCTCTTCTGCTAGCTTCCCTTGTGTCCAACCGCGTTTTTCGCGCAAGGCTCTGATTTGAAATGGAAGGCCAACGTTGATTTGAGAACGTAGAAACGCCTTGCGGTAATTCCTGTCTTGAATCTTGTTGATTATATTAGATCGCATACCTCACTAGACTTCCCTCTCCCTTTTCAACGCGTCTTTTCCTTTCTAATGCACTCTTCAACGCATTTGGAGGGTCATAGATCTGGTCTTTGTGTGTGCACCCGATTACGATTGCGAAGTCGCCCTCGACAAAATAGCCGATCAGCCTGTGTTGCTTCTTGCAAGACCTCCACCTTAGCTCCCAGAAACCCTTAAGTTTCTTTCGCATAGGCTCAAAATCTGGTGAACCCCACTTCGCCTTACCGCGCATGTTCTTGATAAATTCATTCGGCGTCTGCCTTCTCTTCTGGCGTAAGATCACCGTACCAGTCTTCAATCTTGTTCCTTGCCTCGACGTAACACAACAGTTCTTTCGGGGCAGGTATAGATACTATCATAAAATTATTATAAGTCAAGAGATTTTTTTATTGACATTAATATCATAAATTTATTATACTCCGTCTGTGATTTAAACTTACTGGAAGGAATATGAGCTGGGCGTGAGGGAAGGTTCCCTCCGGTGTCGTCTGGCGGCACACGGAGGGGGGCTCGACTCCCCCCACGTCCATAACGCTTGGCTGGGTAGCTCAACTGGTGAGAGCACGCGACTGTTAATCGCGCAATGCGGGATCGTCCCCCGTCCCAGCCGTCACGTTCACGCCCCTCCAATAGCTGGTAACTACCGGCAGGGCTCATCCTCAGGCCGAAGCCGAAAGGACGGGGTTTCTAGGCCCGCCGTCATTTTGGCTCTAAGACCAGAAGAAAGCAAGGGTCAAAAGTGACGTGCCACACTGTCAGACGGAGTGCCGCAAGTTTGGGAGAACCCGTAAAGGCCAGCAACGCTACCGCTGCTGCCAGTGCTGTAAAAAACTAGAGCACTACCGGCGAAAGCAGGATTCACACATGAGCGACAAGTGTCGCCGCTTCATTGGCGTCGAGCGCCTATCACCGCCGCTTCAAACCTGATGTAATGAGCTCATGGACCCGAAGCGCCAGAACGCCCTCACCATCGTGGAACGGCTACGCGCGGCCGGATATCAAGCTTACTGGGCCGGAGGCTGCGTGCGCGATCTCGTGATGGGCCGCGAGCCAAAGGACTACGACGTGGCCACGGACGCCGTGCCTGACGTGGTGGCGGGGTTGTTTCCACGAAGCCTGATGGTAGGTGCGCAATTCGGCGTGGTGATCGTGACCGGAGACGACGGTCCCACCGAGGTGGCAACCTTCCGATCTGACGGGCTTTACCTTGACGGCCGCCATCCCTCTGAAGTGCGATTCTCGAAGACGCCTGAAGAGGATGTGCGGCGCCGCGACTTCACCATCAATGGACTGCTGTATGACCCCGTGAAGCACGAGGTGCTCGACTTCGTGGGCGGACAGGATGACATCCGCGCGCGGCGCCTCAGAACCATCGGCGAACCCGCGGCTCGATTCCGCGAGGACCGGCTGCGTATGTTGCGCGCGGTGAGATTTGCTGCCCGCTTTGATTTCGTGATTGACGCTGCGACCGCCGACGCCATCCGCCGGCTTGCGCCTGCCATCGCAGAGGTGAGCGCGGAGCGCATCCGTGACGAGATTCTGAAGATTCTCACGGAAGGCGCAGCGCGCCGGGGCTTCGAACTGCTCGACGAGACACGCCTGCTGAACGAGGTCCTGCCGGAGGTCAAGAAACTTCAAGGCGTGGCCCAGCCGCCGGAGTTTCATCCAGAGGGCGACGTGTGGACACACACTTTGATGATGCTCGAAGCACTGGGCAAGGGTGAGCAACCAGTGACGCCCACGCTGGCCCTGGGCGTGCTGCTGCACGACATCGGCAAGCCGGCTACCTTTCGCGTGCGTGAGCGTATCCGCTTCGACGGGCACGTGGAGGTGGGCGTCAGAATGGCTGAGTACATCTGCCGGCGGCTGAAGCTCTCGACGCGCGAAACGGAGCGAGTGGCGGAACTGGTGGGCCAGCACATGCGCTTCAAGGATTTTGGACAAATGAAGCGCTCGACCCAACTGAGATTCCTGGCGCTGGACGGCTTCGCAGAACACTTGGAGCTTCACCGGTTGGACTGTCTCGCGAGCCACGGCAATCTTGATGTCTACGAAGCGGCGCGCCGGATGATGCTGGAAACCCCGGCTGAGGTGGTGCAGCCCGCGCCGCTGGTGAACGGCCATGACTTGATCGCGCTCGGCTATCAGCCTGGGCCGCGATTTAAAGAGATTCTCGACGCCGTCCGCGACGCGCAACTCGAGGGACAGATCACGACGCGCGAGCAAGGGCTCAGGCTGGCGCAAGAGAAGTGGGAAATCACAGAATCGGGCCATCGGGCCATCGGGTGATTGAAGGATTGAGCGATCGGGTGATTGAGTGATCTCCAGATCGGACGATCGATCCATCGGTCAGAAAGTGGCGCAGAGGATAGCTGCGACATAGGAGGATTTGGCTTTCAATGAGCCAATGAGTCAATCACCCAATCACTCAATCGCTTAATCGCTCAATCGCCCTATGACCCGATGGCCCGATCACCCGATGGATTGTCCTCCGTCCACGGGAATCACCTGGCCGGTAATGAATTCGGCGGTGGTGGCGAGGAACAGCACGGTTTGTGCCACGTCTTCGGGGCGACCTGCCTTTCGCAGCGGTGTCAAGGGAAGCGATCGCCGCTGACCGGCGCTCGGCTTTTCTCCTGGGAAGAGGATGGTGCCGGGCGCGACGCTATTCACCACGATCTTCGGCCCGAGTGCTTTGGCAAGGCACTTGGTAAGCATGATGAGTGCCGCCTTCGAACTGCAATAATGCATGTGATTCGGCCAGGCGCGCAGACCGCCGAGGGAGGCTATATTGATAATCCGTCCGCTTCCCTGCCGAAGCATCAGGTGCGCTGCCGCCTGTGCGCAGAAGAACGGCCCCTTGAGATTAACGCCAAGCACCGTGTCCCAATCTTTTTCGCTGAGCTTGTCCCACGGAGCAGCGAAAAATACCCCGGCGTTGTTCACCAGAACGTCGAGCCGGCCAAACTCGCGGTCAGCAGCCTGAAACATCCTGCGCACTTGCGCAGGTTTCGACACATCCGCCTTGAGGGCGAGCGATTCGACACCGAGGGCACGGATATCGCTCGCCGTCTCGCGTGCCTCCTGAGCAGAGCGGCCATAATTCACCACCACGTGGGCTCCGGCACGAGCGAGTGTGAGGGCAATCACCCGGCCGATTCGGCGTCCGGCGCCCGTGACTAGGGCGACTTGATGGGTGAGCGGTTGATTCGGCATCGATCTTACCGGCAGCAATAAGTTATAGTGACAGGTTCTGCGGGGAAGAGGGAGTAGCGAGTAGGGAGTAAGCGAATCGGGAGTAGGGAATCGGGAGTCGGGAGTCGACTCCCGACTCCCTATTCGCTACTCCCTATCTCCTGCTCCCTACTCCCTACCCCGGACGCACAACTATGAAACTTGACGTTCTCGCAATTGCTGCTCATCGCGACGATATCGAACTCACTTGCGGCGGCACCGTTATCAAGATGGCCGAGGAGGGTTACAGGGTGGGTGCGCTCGATCTTTCGGCGGGTGAGTCCGGCTCGCGCGGCAGCGCCGCGTTGCGCGCCAAGGAAGCCGCCAAGGCCGCCAAAGTGATGGGTCTGGCGCACCGGGAAAACCTGGGCCTGCCGGACGCCGCCATCGAGGATCTGCGGGAGTACAAGCTGAGAATCGCGCAAAAGATTCGCGACCTGCAGCCGCGCACGGTGATTCTGCCTTATTGGGAAGGGCGCCATCCTGACCATTACAACACCGGGCGGATCGGCTACGAAGCGTGCTTCCTGGCGGGACTCGCCAAGCTTCCCTTGGAGGGCGAGCCGCATCGTCCCTTCAAGATCATCTATGCCTCGGTATACGTACCTGCCGTGGTGCCCTCGTTCGTCGTAGATGTCACGCAGCAGTTCGAGAAGAAACTGAAATCCGTGCTGTGCTATTCATCGCAATTTTCGTCCGAGAGGGAGACTCGCAATCTGTTCCCTACGCGCGAAGACTTGCGCGAGCGCGTAGGCTCACTGGCGCGGCATTTCGGACTGATGATCGGCGCCCGGTACGGCGAACCCTTTCTGACACGCGAAGTGGCGGCGGTAGAGGACATCGTCACCATGCCGGTGCGGTCGATCTGATTGAAACGAGCGCGGATCGCCTCGCGCAGTTCCTATATTCTCAGAGCGAGATTCCTCCGCCTCGCAGGACTCGGCGCTCGGAATGACACGGTTCCGGAAATGGCGCGTAATCCAGGAGCAGCGATATGGTCGCACTCTGCACTCGGCACAAAATCTTCGCGGCTGCGGTTTTGATCTTCCTGGCAGCCGGTATCACTCTTGGCAGCGACAGCTCCACCGCGAAGAAAATCTACATGATTACCGACCTTGAAGGCGTGGACGGTATCTTCGATTCGGAGCTTCAGTGCATTCCCTTCCAGAGCCCGCGTTTCGAGGAGTCTCGCAAGTTGCTGACGGGAGAAGTGAACGCGGCGGTGGACGGGCTCTTCGAAGGCGGCGCTACAGACGTGGTGGTGTGGGACGGTCACGATAGCGGCCGCACTCTATCGACGCTCGATATTGATGCTCGCGTCCGCCTGCTGCAGGGACGCCCAGTTTCCCCGACGCTGGAGCTTGATTCATCCTACGCCGCAGTGGTGTTCATCGGGCAGCACGCGATGGCCGGCGCCGAAAAGGGCATGCTGAGCCATTCCTACAGTTCGGATACCATCCAGAACATCTGGGTGAATAATAAGCCCGTTGGTGAAATCGGCGGGCGAGTGATGCTGGCCGGCGCCTTCGGAGTTCCGGTGATCATGCTCTCCGGGGATACGGCAGCCTGCCGCGAAATTCATGACCTGGTCCCGAATGCAGACTGCGCGGAAGTGAAGCAGGGCGTTAGCAGGACCGCCGGGTTTTCGCTCTCTCACGTCGCGGCTTGCGGGCTGATTCACAGAACCGCCCTCGACGCGATTCGCCACCTCGGGCAGGCTGAGCCGTATACACTTGCCGGCCCCGTTGAGGTGAAGGTGGAATTCACCACCACGGGCGTCCACGCTTTTCGATCCGGCGATGGGGTCGAGCAGATCAACGATCGCACCCGGGTGTTCCGCGGGAAAGACATTCTGGATGCGTGGCTCAAGTACTCGTCGTTCTGAGAAGCCCCGCCTTTTGCCCGCCGTGGATGTCACTATATTCCATAATCTTCATCAAGTCGTACTTCGCGCACCGACTGCTACAGCTTGAAAAAGATCCGACGCTGGTACAGCCAGTAACACAGGTACCACATCACAACCAACACCGTGCATGTTTGGACCACAGGAGCCACCTTACCGACGAAAGTGTAGTGGAAGGTGAAGACACCCACGGCCCGGTCAAGCCAATCGAAAAGAACCTCATGAACAAAGTAAATGAAGATTGAATTCATTCCCAGCACAACCAGAGGGAAGGTCCAGCGGCGGCATCCCAGCACTTCGACGATCCAATAGAATCCGATCAGCATCAGCAATACCCAACCGAGACTGTAGAGAATGAACGACGGTGTGCAGAGCTGTTTGATGAACGGGATCCAGGGATGCAGCGCGAAGGCTGCCGCGAAGCTGAACGCCATCCCGCCCGCCAGCTTCTTCAAGTTGCTGGCGTGGGATTGCGAGTTCATCAGCATGCGCCCTACCCACACACCGCTGAGGGTCCACGCTGTGCTCGCCAGGAAGTTCAGCGTGGAGTAAGCCGGATCGTAATCGTAGTGAAAGATAGCGCGGTCAACCACCAGGCCGATGTGATCGGTTTTCGAAAACGGTCCGTCAGGACCGGGAAACGCATAGAGGAGCGCCGTCCATCCTGCCAGCAGCACAACGGCCGCAGCCACCTGGTAGCGCCAGCGCCACTGCATGATCAAGTAGCTAAGAAAGTAGGTGAACGCGATCTGCGACAGGACGTTGATGAGTTGCGGCTTGATGCGGCCCGCGCTCACCCAAATCACAATCTGGCTCACGATAATGAGCTTGACGGAGCGCACGAGCACGTGATGGAAATTGTCGCGCTCGGTCGCGCCTAACTCCCGGCGGCGGGCAAGGGCAAAGGGCATCGCCAAGCCCACCATGAACATGAAGGCGGGCTGAATCATGTCCCAGAAGACGCCGCCCTCCCAAGGCACGTGGTCAAACCAGTGCGCCACGCGGCCCCAAGTTGGATCGCCCTGCAGCGCCGCAAACCCAAAACCGCTGGAAATCAGAATGAGCATGATGAAGCCACGATAAGCATCGAGCGCCAGAAAACGCTTGGGCTTGGATGGGGCCTCCGGCGGCAACTGGCTCTGCACCGTCTGTTTTGCATCAAGTTCTCGAACTGCGGTCGCCATTCATGACCTCCTTCCAGGGCCGCAGCAACGACCGTCAGCGGCGGAACGTGATCTTAACACACCAGCCTGCGAGAGGCTGGCCGTTCTGTCGGTGCAGAGAAATAGAAAGGAGAATCCAGCCCTCCGCTGCAGCCTACATCACCATAGCGGCATGCAGCATCCAAAGAAGCATGGTTACCGCAAGAAAGTCGCCTTTGGTTGCACAACGCATCGGCCGGGTGCTGGAGTCGAGTTTTCGCCGCGCCTATGGACGCTTCGGGGTAAACCCCGAGCGCTATCTGCGCGAGCTTCGCCTGGGCCACGGTCTGCCCATCCAGTCTTACCGTGACGTTTACAACCTTCATCCTGCAGCCCTCAACCACGTCGCGGAACGAACCATCGCCGGCACGCGAAGGATCGCCATTGTAGAGGGCGCGGGCTTTGGTCTGGCCGGCGCGGTCACCCTGCTGCCTGACGTCAGTGTGCTTGCGGTTATCACGCTGCGCCTGATTCAAAAGCTCGGACTGATTTACGGCTTCGAGTACTCCACGGAAGAAGAGAGGGCGGAGCTGTGGATTGCAACCGCGAGCGCCGCGGGCGTGGATGTGGGGCGCGATTGGGTGAAGAAGCAAGTGATTGAGCGCCTGGTGGCGCGCATCGCTGAGAAGGCTGGCGGTGAGCTGGCCGAGAAGTTTTCGGGCGCACTGGTGCCCATCCTCGGAGCGGGCCTGGGCGGTGTGCTGAACGCGTACTTCATCAAAGGCTGGGGAAGCCGCGCCCACCACTACTTTCGTGACAAGCACTTTGAATGGCGCGAGCGGCGCGTAGAAATGCTTCCAGCAACCCACACCGATTCGCGGCCCCTGCTGATAAAGTAGCGGCTCGGCACGGGTGTGACGCGGCGGTAACTTGACGAGATGATGATCTGGGGCGTGAGTGGTTTTAGGCAGGCGTCTGACAGTGAGGCGCGTGTGATGCCGGTGGCCTCCCAAGGTGTCGTTATGGGAAAGTTCCTTCACAGTCACCTGGTGCTGGCGGTAGCATCCGTCATGGTCATTGGATTGTGCCCCTGGGTGTGGGCCCAGGAATCGGGCCTGAGGAGCATGAACACAGCCGCGCCCGAGTTTCCCCCTCCTGTGGGATTTGGCGCCACGTCCGCGGGAGGCGATGCGGGCCCGAGTCCGGGTCAAATGGCGCAGGCGGCTCAGGCGGCCGCCCAGCAACGTCCGGCCGGTGCGAGCCCCCAACAGGTCGTCAGCACAGGTTCGCCCGCGCCACCCGAAAGCACACAAGCGGGCGGTGGGGGCATCACTTGGATCAACAGCCAGCCGCTCACCATGGCACAACTGCGCGGCAGGGTGGTGATGATCGACTTCTGGGAACCCACCTGCATCAACTGCATTCGGACCTTTCCGGAGTACAAGAAGTGGTGGGAACACTACCATCAAGACGGATTCGAAATCATCGGCGTGGAAGACCCGGAGTTCGACATTATGGACTCCGTGGATCACGTGCGCGAAGCCGTGAAGCGGTTCCAGTTGCCGTACCCGATCGCGGTGGACGACCACTTCCAAATCTGGAACTCCTACAAGAATGACTCCTGGCCCAACCGCTTTCTGATCGACGCCCAAGGCACTATCCGATACAACGTGGTTGGCGAGGGCTCGGACGCTGAGTTTGAGCGCGCTATTCAGGAGCTGCTGAAACAGGCCCACCCCGGCTTGGAGTTTCCGGCGGCCGACAAGGTGTCGGCGGGTGAAAATGCTCGGGCTCCTGCCTGCGGAGAATCCACGCCTGAGATGTACGTGGGAGATTGGTCGGGCCGCGGTGTGCTCGCCAACCTGGAGGGCTACCGCGACGGCAAGACCATCGATTATCAGGCTCAGAGCCAAGTGGAAGACGGGCGCGTGGTGCTTTCGGGACGCTGGCAGACCGACCGGAACGGCATGATCTACCGGGGTAAGCACAAGGGCGAAGAGCCCGGCGCAGATTTCGCCACCATCCGCTATCACGCCCGCGAGTTGTATGCGGTCATGAACGTTTCGCACGGTCATCCTTCGCGCGTTTACATCACCCAGGACGGGCACTCTCTGACTGCGGCCAACAAGGGCGTGGACGTTCAAATTGACGGGCAGGGCCGCTCCTACATTGAAGTCCGCGAGCCTCGCATGTACTACGTGGTTCAAAACCCTGAATTCGGCAACCACACCCTCCAGCTTTTTCCTACGGGATCGGGCCTTACTTTGAACTCCTTCACCTTCGGCAACGATTGCCAGACCCATTTCGCCCACCTATAACAGGGGCGCGTGCCCTTCATCGGCTTTCGTACGCGCTACCGACTTCGCAGGTATCCATGCCTCGGCGAAAGTTTGCCAAAACTCCCTTTCCTATAGCCCAAGGCTTTGAAATAATGGACAAAGTTGAATTGAGTTCGGACCACTCGAAAGTTCGCAAAACCAGCCCATTTTATGCCTCTAAGTCATTCTTTCTAATAGGCATAGCTTCCATGAGTTCGATTGAGGCTCATTCCAAGGCGGCAGAATAGGAGATATCTTCGCCGCACGAGCGCATGGGATGCCGGCCAAATCGAGGCGATTTCCCCAACACTTATCCGGTTACGGCGAGTCAAGGCCACAAGGGGCTTTTTCGTTCCCAGTGGGTCGGTCAAGTTCTCAGAAGTGCTTGCACATAGGCCGGTTTCAAGGGAAGCCGCCGCAGCACCTTGCCCGTTGCGTCATGAAGGGCGGCGGCGATCGCCGGCGCCGCGAGGGCATTGGCGGCCTCCGAACCTCCGCCGTAGGTACCGACTTTTGGATTATTGAGGAGCACGACTTTGATCTCCGGTATGTCTGCCATGGTCGGAATCGGATAGGAGACCCAGTCACTCGCAGTGATTCCGCTCTCATCCAAGGTCACCTCTTCGAACAATGCATGGCTGACTCCCATGACAGCCCCGCCTTCCACTTGCCGCTTCAATTGCATCGGATTGACGACGATGCCCGGATCGACTGCAATCGTGTACTTCTCTACCACAATCGCACCCGTAGCAGGAGTAACTGCAATCTCGCACACGCAGGCCCAGTAAGTCCGGCTGCGCAACATCACCGAAACTCCTCGGCCCCGCACGGGAGCTGATCCTGTAAAGGCAGCATCGGCACGCGGCGACGGGCGCGTCTCCCAGCCTGAAGCGTCACGGACCGCCTTCAGCACACCGATCACCCGCTCTTCACTGGCGTGGTCGATTCGGAACTGGATCGCGTCGGCGCCTGCCAATGCCGCAGCCTCGTTGAGCGCCAGTTCACGCGGGAAGTTCTGCTGAAACTGCACCGGCGTGCGCATGCTGTGGTCGCGGAGACCCACCGCCAGAGGCGATGCCTGCTGTCCCACCTGAAATGTCCCGTGCCCGCGCTCCAGCACATTCGGGGTCTGGGCGTAAACCCAGGGATCGGAAATTCCGTTGACCGTCGAAGTGACGAAATCCCCCTTCGGCTGCGGCGCCGTCATGGTGGGCAGGCCCGCGAGGACCGCTCCGATGGGCCGGTCGTCCTGCATCGCCGGCATGTAGTGGTCAACCTGATAGGCAACGAGCTTGCCTTTTTCATCCAGGGCGAGCTCAATATCGGAGAAAGCAGCCGCCGATTGCGTGGACCATTTCATATCGTCGGCGCGAGTCCATTGCACGCGCACCGGTTTGCCGAGGGCTTGCGACAAGAGCACCGCCTCGTCTTCAGCGCCGGCGTTCCCGCCGTTCGAGCGCCCGTAGTGTCCTGGCCCGGGATACACGTGCACGATCACGTGATCGGGCGTGGTGCGGAGCATCATGGCAATTTCGCCCCGCAGCGCTTGCGGATTCTGGTTGTGCGTATAGATGTGTATCATGCCGTCGGATTTCACGTCGGCGACAGCCATGGTGGGGCCGATCGGAGCGTGTTTCATGTACGACAGTTGGTAGGTGGCCGAGAGCTTCTTGTGTCCTGCCGCGAGCGTCGTCGCCGCGTCACCCTTGTTGGCGTCGCCCTTCGTCACAGGCGTGCTCTTCCAGTCGGCTTCACGCCGAAGGTGCTCGTGGAGCTTTTCATTGCCGGGCAGGCCCTTCCACTCGGTCCACTTGGTGTCACCGGCCACCTGATCGGCCGCCTGGACGGCTTCCCACTCCGTCGGCGCTACCACCCCCACCAGATTGCCCTTCACGATGACTCTCGAATTCGGGAACTTGGTTTTGTCCAAAGAACCGGCGGAGACGAGCGCCGAGCCGAGCGACTTCGGGTGGACCACGCGCCCGTGCAACATGCCCGGAAGGCGTACGTCCGTCGCCCAGGTCACCTTTGCCGCCACTTTGGAACTGATGACGGAGTTCTTGAACGATTTGCCGATAACGGTGTACTGGCTGACGGGCTTCATGGGCGGATTGCCCTCGATGGTCAGCCCCATGATGCTCGTAAGGTCGCCGCTGACCGGAATGGTCAGCTTCAACTGCCGGTCTTTCACGAGCTCGCCGTAGGAAATGGTCTTCCCGCCCCCCGAGACGATACCGTCTTTGACTGAGAGCTTGCCCTTCGGCATGCCGAGCCGCTCGGACGCAAGATCGAGCAGCGCTTGGTAAGTGTAGGCGGCCGCTTTGCGGATGTTCGGCATTCCCTCACCGAGAAAGTCGAAGGCGCCGCTGCCATCGGGCGTGCGATCGGTGTCGCCCGCCACAACCGTCGTGATGGCTTCAAAGGGCACGCTCAGTTCGTCGGCTACAATCTGCCGGTAGGCGGTGAAGGTTGTACTCTGGCCGAAGTCACTTTTCCCCGTGCGAATCAGGATCGTGTTGTCGGGGTTAATCTCAATCCAGGAGCTTGGCAGTGTAGGGTCGAGAGAATTCTTCATCACGGCGGACTTGCCTGCGTCGGCCTTCAGAACTTGCGGGCCAACGAAGCCGAAGCCCACCACCAGAACGCCGCCCGTTTTGATGAAATCACGGCGCGAAAGCGTCGGTCTGATAACATTCGCTTGCCTGGGGCTCGTGGTCGCCATCGCTTACCTCCCGTTCGCCATGATCGTCGAGGCATGTTGAACAGCTTCGAGGATAGCCTTGTAGGTTCCGCAACGGCACAGATGAGGCGACGGTCCCGACGTCGTGAAGGCTTCCTTGATTTGTGCCACCGTCGGATGGGGATTGCTTTCGAGCAGTTCGGTGGCTTTGATCATCATTCCGTTCTGGCAGAACCCGCAGTGAGGGGTCTGCTGCTCGATCCACGCCGCCTGCACCGGGTGTAGTGTGCTCTTCGCTTCGTCGGGCGAGAGCCCCTTCTGCTTCACCCACCTCGCGGTCAGGCCCTCGAGCGTAGTGATCTCTTGATTTGCGAAGGCCGAGACGGGCATGACGCAGGAACGTACTTCCTTGCCTTCGGCCAGTACGGAGCAGGCTCCGCACTGGGCGAGCCCGCAGCCGAACTGCGGCCCGATCAGTTGGAGGTCGTTGCGCAGGACGTACAGCAGGGGAGTGTCGTCAGGCGCCTGGACCTCGTGACGGACGCCATTCACATTGAGCGTAACCATAGAGCAACTCCTCCAGAGGCGAATTCAGACCGGATGACCCTGCGTGAGGAATCCCAGTGGTGGCCAGGCCGCCAGGGAAGGTTGGTTCCTGCTCCTCCCGAACATCTTACCGCTGTTACAACATGTCAGCAATTGCCGCAGGAATCGACAATTCTCGTAGGTTCATGACGCGGCGATGGTGGCCCAGGCCGCGATCGCACCGTTGTAACTGGTGAACATGCCATAAGCGTCGTAAACCGCCGATGACCAGGCTTCGCGCGCGCCCGGCGGAATCGGCTTGTGCGCTGGCGTTTCGGCGGGAACCAGGGTGTCCGAAATGTTGCGCACAGAGATAAAGTTCGTATGAGCCTGGCCGGCCGCGTAATTGAGGACTGCGTCGTCCATTTCGAGCGCTGCGTACTTGGTATCTGCGGGCGCGATGTAATAAGTGTCGGTGGTGAGCAGGGGCGTATTCTGGAAGCTAATTGCCTTAGGGGCGCCAAGGTTGGCTGGGTCGATCGCTGAGTTCAACAAGTCAGACAAGCTGAACGGCGCGAGTGCCTCCGCTTCCTTCTGTTTGCTCCTTTTTGCGGAAGCGAGGACGGCTTCGAGACCCGCCTGGGTGGCGATGCGGCTTAAGGGGAAATACAGGCTTTCCACCTTCGGAAGCAGGCTGAGATCGGGAAACCAGTTTGAAGTAAACGTCTTTCCGCTCAGGCCGGAAGATTTGTTGTCACTGATTGCGAGTTGGAGCGTGCCCGCGTTGGTGATGGCCACATCGCCGAGGCGTTGGCTGACCGATGCGCCGCCGGCGGTTCCGATGGAGTAAATCTGCTTGGGTTGCGCGTCAGCGATCACCACCTTCACCATGTTTTCGAGGCCCGAGATCCACGGCGGATGCGCGAGGTGAGCGTCCGACTTTAGCAGGAGCACGCGGTGATCCCCGTTCTTGCCGTGAATGTCTACGAGCTGGTAATAGCCCCACAACTGGCCGCCTTCGCTCGATCCACCGGGCGCCGAACGGCTGTATTGCAGCCATTTGTGGATGAGGGTCGTGGACTCGCTCTCGCCTTGCACGGAGCCATGCAGAAAGACGTGATCCATAGCCGACCATTCCGCATCCGTCCAGGTGATCATCACGACCTCGGCCTTGGGCAATGGGGCCTTAGGGCCGTTGTACTGAACATTCACCGGCGTTGGCGCTTTCGCGCCGATTGAAGTCCAGTCCACGGGCGGTAGTAACGACGGCTGGGTTTTGACGGGAGTTTGAACCCGAAAATCGCTGAAACGAGACACGGCTGCGGCCTCCGCGTTGACACTGCCTCACATTGACGCAACGGCAGGCTGCTGCCATTATGGCATGTCTGTCAAACAAGTTGGGCGAAGAGAAGCTCCGCACGCTGCGTCAAGCAGAATAGGGTGTTTAGCAGTCTTCACACAAACGATAGGGGAATCGTATGTATTGCCGCAATTGTGGAAACCAGGTGCCCGAACAGGCGGAATTCTGTAGCGTGTGCGGCCAGCGGGCGCTCGCGGGCTCCCAGCGCTGCCCGTCGTGTGGGGCTGAAACGTTGCCCGCGGCTCAGGTTTGCGTAAAGTGCGGCGTGCGGCTTTCGCGAGGCAGCCAAAAGGAGCTTGCCACCACGCTGTTACTTTCCATTTTTCTCGGCGTTCTTGGAGTCGATCGCTTTTATCTCGGGTACACCGGTCTTGGTGTGCTCAAGCTGCTCACACTGGGGGGCTGCGGCATCTGGGCCCTGGTCGACGTGGTGTTGATCACTCTGAAGAGGCTGCCGGATGCTAACGGCAATCCACTCCTGGTGCCGCAGTCCACATTGCCCGTTGGCAACCGGGACTGGAGCACGGCCATGCTGCTTTCCATCTTTCTCGGATTTCTTGGAGTGGATCGTTTCTATCTGGGCCAGATTGGATTGGGCCTTCTCAAGCTCGTCACGCTGGGCGGCTGCGGCATTTGGAAGGTTGTCGACATCGTGCTGATCGCCCTAAACCGCTTGCCCGACGCCGAGGGACGCGCACTTCGCCAGTGAGTCGTTCGGTTGTCGGTTCTTGGTTGTCGGTTCTCGGTCCCTCAGCTTGAGATTTCTGTCTCCACACCGCTATTTGGACGAAAGACCGATGAACGAAGGACTGTAAAGACGAAAGACTGACAAACCGAAGACCAACAACCGACCACCGACAACCACGAACCGTCATGCCCGAGCTTCCCGAAGTTGAAACTGTGCGCCGCGGCCTTGAGCGTCGAGTGCTTGGCCGGCGCATCACCCGAGTGGAAGTCAGCCATCCTCAGGTGATCGCCGGTTCGGTGGAGGACTTTGAGCAACATGTGCGCGGCTACATTCGGGGGTTCGACCGCAAGGGTAAGGCCATTGCGATCGAGCTTGATCCGGGCTTGAAGCCGGCCGCTCGCAAGGGCGGCGGCCCGAGTTACCTCCTGGTGCGCCTCGGGATGACCGGCCAGGTGACGGTGTTGCCCGCAAACCATCCCCTCGAGCCTCACACCCACGTTCGCCTGACCCTCGAGAACGGCGAAGAGATTCGCTACCGTGACATCCGGCGTTTTGGCAGGCTGCGCTGGTGCTCGCAGGCTGAGATGGAGACCGTGTTCAGCGGACTCGGCCCGGATGCCCCGAGCATGCCCGTCGAAGAATTCGTCCAGGCTCTCAAGGGACGCCGCACGCCCATCAAGAGCTGGCTCCTCAATCAGTCTCGCCTCGCGGGAGTCGGCAATATTTATGCGGACGAAGCGCTGTTCGAAGCGCGCATTCACCCGCTCACCGAGGCCGGGCTCTTGAAGCGTTCTGCTGCTTCAGCGCTGCACCGTGCCGTCGTGAAGGTGCTGCAGCGGGCTGTTGCCAAACAGGGCACAAGCTTCCGCGATTACGTCGACATCGAGGGCCAGCCGGGACGCTTCGCGCAGAGCCTCAAGGTGTACCAAAGGACGGGCGAGCCCTGCCCGCGCTGCGGACGGAAGATTCGCCGCCTGGTGCTGAGTGGCCGCAGCAGCCACTTCTGTCCGCGCTGCCAGCCGCGGTCGCGACGCGCAGCAGTTGTGGGCAGAGCCGGCGCTGAGTGACGAACCGGGACTGTTCCCAGAGAACAACGGATGTTTCGAAACAGGGAATTCTCAAATTGTGCAACGCCCAAACCCACCGATCCTTGCTAGCGGTTGTCGCCAAAAGGCCGTAAAATAAGAAGTCGTCTCTTGCCGGGAATCCAAGCTTGCCTTGAGCAACTCCCACAAGTCCTTTTGACGCGAGGTTGGAGGCTGAACGGCGGGGCTGAAGCTCCGCCCTTCCGGATCCGGGTGAGAAATGCAAGCTAAGCCTTTCAGATGGGAGACAAAATGCGTTCGTTGAAGTTGGGGCACGTGCTTCTCGCGATCATCGCTTTCAGTCTGGGTCTGCAGGCCCAAATGTTGCAGTCTCCGGCGCCGGGCGAGGTTCGCATTTTCCAGATCACGGCCCAGAAGCACGAGTTTAATCCCTTCACCATCATCGTGCGCCCGGGCGACAAGGTTCGCTTCGTGATCACTGCGGTTGACCGCGATTACGCCTTCGAGCTCAAGAGGTTTAACATTCACGAGAAGCTGAAGCAGGGTGTGCCCACCACCATCAACTTCACCGCTGCCGAGGCCGGCAAGTTCACATTCAATTGTCCCGAGATGGAGTGCCGGACGTTGTATCGCAGCATGAAGGGCACGCTGGTGGTCAAGGCAAGCGCGCCGGCGCCGCACGGTTTGCCTCCCGGCGTTTCCCAATAACCGGGCACGATCAAAAGATCTCGAAGCGTTCCTGGTGGACGCCGGAATCGCTCTTGATCACCACGTCCTTTCCAGTCAGCTTCTCGATTTCGGCCATCAGCATGCCTTCGCGGGATCTCAAAATCCGCGCCACCTCCGGATTCACCCGCAGCGTCACCACGTTGCCTTCCATCTCGTGCGCCATCTTCTTGACCTCTTCCATAATTTCGTAGGAAACGGTCGCGGCGGACTTGACCCAGCCCGAGCCGGCGCAGTAAGGGCATTGCTCCGACAGAGTGCGTTCCAGCGATTGCTTTACGCGCTTGCGAGTGAGCGCCACCAAACCGAATTCGTTAAACGACAGAATCTTCGTGGGCGCGCGATCGCTGCGCAGCGCTTCTTCGAGCGCCTGCACCACCTTCATGCGGTTGCGGCGGTCATCCATGTCGATGAAATCGATCACGATGATTCCGCCCAGGTCGCGCAGCCGGACTTGCCGCACAATCTCCTTCACCGCGTCAATATTGGTCTTGACGATGGTGTCCTCCAGGCGATTGGTCTTACCCACGTATTTGCCGGTGTTCACGTCGATCGCCACCAGCGCTTCGGTTTGATTGATGACAATGTATCCACCCGACTTCAGCCAAACCTTCGGCTTTAAGGCCTTGTCGATCTCGGCCTGAATGCCGAACTCCTCGAACATCGGCGTTTCTTTGGTGTAAAGCTTGACCTGACCCACTAACGTGGGTTGAAAGCGATGGACAAAGTCCAGGACGTTCTGGTACACGGTTTCGTTGTCGAGCCGCAGGCACTTGAAATCCGGCGAGAGAACGTCGCGCAGGATGCGCTCAACCAGGGTGAGGTCGCGGTGGATCAGCGCGGGAGCCCTGCTTTGCTCGGAGCGGGTGCGGATCTCATTCCAGAGTCTGGCCAGGAACTCGACGTCCGCCTTCAATTCCTCCTCAGAGCGGCCGGCCGCGGCGGTGCGAACGATGATGCCGCCCGTGAGCGATCCGCGGTGCTCCAGGATAATGTTGCGCAGGCGCAGTCGTTCCTCTTCTGATCCGATTTTTCGCGAGACTCCGATGTGATGGATGGTGGGCATGTAAACCAGGTAGCGCCCCGGCAGAGCAACATGCGAGGTAATGCGCGCTCCCTTCGTGCCCAGCGGTTCCTTGGCAATCTGCACCAGAATTTCTTGCCCTTCTTTAAGCACCTCGTTGATTTGGACGGCCTGTTCGTTGCTGCCTCGGGGCTGCTCGGGCCGGCGTCCGCCGCCCTCGGGCCTCGGGCCCCGGTTGAATCGTCCGCGGCCCCGCCGTCCGCGCCGCGGTGCGAAGCGCGGCCGTTGGCTCCGCTCCCGCAGCGTATACGACCGTTCGGCCGTGTCGCCGGGGGCTTCTGCGCCAGGGGTTTTCTCGCCGGAGGCTTCCGCCTCCTGCCCTGCGACGCCAGTGGACTCCATGGTCGCGGCCACTTCGCCCAAATAGGCTACTTCCTCATCATCGTCGTTCTCGTCCTCAGTCCCGGCCGCCTCCCCCAATGCAGCGGTTAAATCACTCGTAGTGGGTTCCTCTGCGGCTGAAGTTTCAGCCGTGTCGCTTACCTGGAAATTACCGCCGGGCTCGACGGACGGAGTTTCGGGCGCATTACTCACTGCCGCCTCACTCCTATAGTGCGACGGCGCATCCGGCTCGACGGAAACGGGGGCCACCCTGAGGTTGCCAGCGAGCAACTCCTCCTCGAACCCCTCCTCTGTGAATTCCGCCGATCTCTCAATCTCGGCCACTCCCGTTGTTTCGATGGCGATTGATGCTGGTTCCGATTCTAAGGGTTCTGCAGGTTCTTTAGCGGCCGGGGCCTGAGGCGCAGGGTAAGGACTTTCCAGCACTGGAACAGCACCCAGTACGGGGATGGCCTGCTCGCTTGCGATTGCGTCCTGGGCAATCCCGGACGGCGCGGTGTCTGACGTCTCATGGGTGGTGACAGCCAGCGTGTCATCCGGGTGTAGGTCCTCTGGCGAAGGCTCGTGAGCCCCCTGGCCGTGCCTGGCGAGCGATTCGCCGGGAAGAACCTCAAAAGTCGATGCTGCGGCCGCGGCCGGAGTAACTTGCGCCGCGTGGCTTTCGCGGAATCCCTGCCTGCCCTCAAATCCCCTGCCGCGCCGCCTCCGACGGCCGCGACCGCGGGTTTCGTGCCAAGGCCGCCGAGTCTGTTGGGATTGCCCTTCCACGGAAGAAGCTGCGGTTTCCGGCACCGGCTCGGCAGGGTGCGGTGCGGCCGTTATTGGATCGCCAGCCGCAGTCTCGTCGGCCGCCGAAGGCGGCGGGGTTTCAGATGAAGCCAGACCGGTCTGGCCTGACGTCGCCGTGCTCTCTGGCGGCGTTGCCGCTGCAGGCTCTGTCTCGGCAAGCGGGCGCGGCTCGACGCCGGCAAACTTGCCCACCCGTGTTTCGACCTCCGCCGTCACCCGATCGTACTCGTCGGAATCTTCGAAGAAATCGGAGACGTACAGGAAAGCATCCCGTTCGAGTCCGATATCAACAAAGGCAGACTGCATTCCCGGCAGCACTCTGCTGACCCGGCCCTTGTAAATGCCTCCCACCAGCCCCACGTCAGTGTCACGCTGAAAGAAGACTTCTACGAGGGCGTCGTCTTCCAATACAGCCACCTTCGTCTCGTGTGGCGACGAGGAAATGAACAACTCCTTTGGCATGGGAAAACTCCTTTGCCAGGAACTGTGAGAGCCGGTCAACCCTTGCCGGAACGGCTTGGCTGGACCCTTGATGCCACGACACCCAGCCAGAGGGGACCCCGCGCCCACCTTCCTCGCGGGCGGCCATCCGGCGCCTTCGCGCCACGACGAGCCACCGAATCATTCAATCTCGGGTCATTTTGACGGCCGTGCGAACGGCCATCCGGACTTGACCTTACCGGTCCTGCTCAAGAACCCGGCACCGTGCCGGGACAACAAACTCTCACGCTTGCGAGTTTCCTCGCCCCGCCATACCGCCTTTTTTTCGCGAGTGAAGTCGTTCTCTGACCCCATCTCACACGATTACTTTGCGCCCGGCCTAGTTCACGAAGCGGCGCCTCTTCACGCTCATCGCCATGCCCAACCCCACAAACGTCGCAAAGACAGACGAACCACCCTGACTCATAAGCGGCAGCGGAATGCCGGTGATTGGAAGCCAGCCAATCATCATGCCAACGTTAACGGCCACCTGAAAGAAAAGGACGGCCGCCATGCCTGCCGCCAGCAACGCACCTGCCCGGTCGGGCGCCCACTGGGCGCCGTCCAACAGGCGCAAGAGCAAAACCAGGTACAGCAGCAGAACCACCAGGGTGCCGATGAAGCCATGCTCCTCGGCGAAAGCCGCGAAGATAAAGTCCGCGTGAGAAACAGGAACAAAGCCAAGCTGGCTTTGAGTTCCGCGCTCGAATCCCTTGCCGCGGAGCCCGCCTGAACCCACCGCGATCTTCGACTGCGCAAGCTGATAGCCCGAACCCTGGGAATCCTCGGCCGGATGCACGAAAGTCATTAGCCGGTCTCGCTGGTAAGGACGTAGCAGTTGCCAGCCCAAAGGCAGCGAGACCGCAGCGGCCAACGCCAGCACGGCCAAATGACGCTTCTGGACTCCCGTCAGTAGTGCGCCTGCCGCGACAATCGCCAGATACGTGAGCGCCGTTCCAAGGTCAGGTTCGAGAGCCACCAGAAGGGCTGGCAGCCCGCCCAAAACAGCGAGCACCGCCAGGTCCCTCCACGCCACGGTCTTTTCCACCCGGCGGCCAAGATAAAAGGCCGCCGCCACTATTATAGTTAATTTTACAAGCTCGGACACCTGCAACGTCTGTCCACCCAGAGTAATCCAGCGATGGGTCTTGGCGACTGCGTGTCCGACCACGAGCACGGCCAACAAGGCAAACAGGCTGATAAAGTAAAGCGCGGGCGCTTGCTCGACGAATTGATGGTAGTCAAGCTGGCTTACCACAAGTGCGGCGATGACTCCTACGATCACCCAGTCAAGCTGCCGGTGGTATTCACCAGCCAGCACCGAGCGAGCCGTGGTGCTGTAGATTTCCACCACACCGATGCCAGCGATGAGCGAGGCAACCAGGAGCAGCGGCCAGTCCAGGTCACGAAAATTGACGCCTTGTCGCATTCGTCCCGCACATTATACTATCGCTACCCTACCGCTGGCGGCTGAATCGCAATCGGCGTATTGTCCTCATTTCAGACGTAGGGGCGGCCCTTGTGAGTTTGTTTGCGCAGTCGGCATTCACTTTTTCTGAAAAACGGGTCACTTTTCCCTTCCATCTGATTGGTAACAAGATAATTGAGTGCCTTGGCTTCGTTTCATAAATTTCAGATACATCTCGCTCATCACAAGACGCTTGACGCATTTGGCTTCGTTTGGGTTCGTTCCCCGAATCCCTGACGTGCAGTCCGCCCTGCGCACTCTTTTTCCGAAAAAGCGGCTGTTCCTTCGAGTAACTGCCTGAAGGCAATAGCCTTGCGTTCCTTGGCTTCGTTTTCTGAATTTCTGACACATCACGCTGATTCCACGGAGCTTAACCCTGTTGGCTTCGTTCGGGTTCGTTTTCCTGGTTCGCCTGGGTCCCGCTCTTCACGCCCGCCAAGAGAGCATTCAACTCCTGCTCGACGAAGGCTGCCAGGTCCGGCGGGAGTTGGTCGCCGATTGCTCCTTTTTCCACCGCATCCCTTCGAGGGTATTTCCGGTCTCGCTTCCGGGCCCCGAACACATAAAGCCGTGCTTCGATCTGCTGACGCACTTGGGCCCGCGATCCTACCGGCCTGCCCACGATCGCGGCCAAGCGCTGGGCCCAATGTTCGTGGCGGCTGCGAATGACGGTGACCATCAGCAGCAGCAGATCCTCTAAGCGCGCATCGAGGTCGGCCGTGCGGGGCGGTCCGGCCGCCACCCACTGCCGAATGCGGCGCGCCTTCTCCCACCACGTTGTGGCCATCTGGGCCACTACACGCTCGCCGGCGGGGTCTCGAGGCTCAAAGATTCCGATCAGATCGCGATGCAGGCGCCGAAACTCGTTCAGGTCCTCGCCCCGTACCCGCAGTTGGCGCTCGAGATCTTCGGGAAACAACCCGCGCGTCAGCGAGTTCAGGGCGGCGCGGCGCTTTCCGGCCGTTGTCCTGGGTCCGGTGGATTTGAGGGCGTTGCGGCGATTAGCCGCTATGCGCTGCGGGGTCGGCGGACGAGATAGATGGTCGGGTGCATCAGTGTTGGTGCTCATCGGAGCTCACTGTGAATATGCACTAATGGAGATATTATACGTTGAGTAATTGACCTTTGTCAAGTTTCCTTGAGAAAGGGTGAGAAAGGGTACCGGTGTCATTTCCTGCTTGAGACGTCTCTTGAAGCGCAGTCATTCCCGCGCGGGCGGGAATCCATTTTTGAAGTCATTGGAAACACGGTGTCAAGCAAAGTGGATTCCCGCCTGCGCGGGAATGACTGCGCTTGGGGCGTTCAAATGACACCAACGCAGAAGGACATCGGCTGGCGCACACGTTGTGACGGTTTTGGTCGGAATGTATGCGCCCCAGGGCGCGTGCTGGCCGTAACGTGAGACAATGGAGATGAGGTTTTCATGAGGGACACCAAAGAACTGCTTTCCGATGGGCTGCTGCGGAAGGTGGAAGAGACCGCGCAAGCGCAGAACCGCAAGCCTGCAGACGTTGTGGAAGAGGCGGTGGGCCGGTATCTGGCCGGTCAGCGGTTGGAGGATCTCGGCGCGCGGCTGGAGCGACGGGCACGGGCGAAGGGAATCCGGGAAAAGGACGTTCCCAGGCTCGTGGATGAAGTGCGCCGCGAGAATGAAGCGCGTGGCCGCTAAGTGATCCGGGTAACAGCCGATACAAATATTCTCGTCTCAGGAACGGTCTACGCGCGAGGCAATCCGCGTCGCCTGTTGCAGATGGCCTTGGCTGGCGATATCAATCTGACCGTATCGCAATGGATCATTGACGAAATGGCAGACGTGCTCAGGCGCAAGTTTGACGCGACTCCGGGAAACGTCGCAGAGGCTAGAGGTATTATCGCTGCCGCCGCCCGAATTGTACGTCCTTCCGTCCAACTGGACATAGTAAAGGAAGACCCCTCCGACAATCGCATCCTTGAGTGTGCCGTCAGCGCTGGATCGGACTACCTCGTGACCGGCGACAAGGACCTGCTGCGGTTGGAGCAATACGACAGCATCCGGATTCTGAGTGTGTCTAATTTCCTGGATGTGGTTCGTGGTCAGGGACGGGGCGGTAGCAGCCCGGAACCTACCGTGCTTTACACCCACCTCCAAAAGGCGAGCGCTCAATGCCGCACAGCTCCGTTATGCGCCAGCCCGCCCGCGCGATACGAACAGTTGCATTCAGTGGCGGTCAGGCGTATGTCATCCGTCAGGTCAGGTGTAGATAACGAAAATTCCGGTTTTGTGGTTCGCTAGGTAGACGAGGGAGGCGAACATGAAGGAGATGTCCAATACGGCGCCATCCGTGAAGCCGACGTTCGACCTTCAAGGTTTTCCCCAAGATTTCCAGCCGCTCGTAGTGGTCGTCGGTGATCGACGTGAACCGCGACCCAAATCAATCGGCGATGTTCTAGCATATTCGGTTAGCACGATCGATTTCATGTTCCTGGCCGAGCTTCACTTAGGCTGCGTAAATAAATAAAGATACCATCTTATGAACCAATGCGTTATGCTCCGTAGGCATGAGCATCCTATCCGAATTGAAGCGGAAGTTCCGTTCGGTTTGGCCGCATTTGGACGAACGCACTCGCCGCATTACGGC
>DATJYK010000380.1:0-2384 GCA_035578005.1 Terriglobia bacterium | reverse complement strand
AAGGTGCTGCTGCACCCGGAGCCTCTCCGGCTCCGGCAATTCTCCATCGGCGTAGATGGAATAGGTGAGCTCTGAAAAATGATCCATGTTCTTCACTTCCATTCCCTATTGATAAATAGGAGGCTGCGGCATCGTTTCTCTGAAGAATCCTGGGAGCGCAGGCGTCTCGCCCGCTTCCCCGCTTCCTCTCGACGTCTCCCGATCCCAGCGGCGGGCGGGACGCCCGCGCTCCCAGGATTCTCTTCTTGGGGTCTCGCCCGTTGTAGGTCGCCTCCTCAAAATGCCCCTCCCGTACTCCGCATTCTAATCGCCTTCTGCCAGCGCCCGCCGAAGCTGCTGCTTGGCTCGAAAGATCAGCGTGGCCACGTTGGGCCGGCTGAGGCCAAGCTGGGCGCCGATCTCGTCGTAGCTCAAGTCGCCGTAGTATCGCAGCGTCAGGGGCACCCGATATAATTCCGGCAAAGCCGCAATGGCGTTCCGCACTGTGGCGCGGCCCTCGTCTGAAAGCACCTGCTCCAGCGGCGAGGCTTGGCGCACCGGCAGGGCCAGTGTCTCCACCGGCTCCACCTCAAACAGCTTCTGTTCAAGCTGCCGGCGCCGTAGCCGGTCCACGCAGTAATGGCTGGTGACGCTCAACAGCCAGCGGGGAAAGGGCAGCGAGGCCTCGTAGCTCTTAATGGCCTTGGGCAGACGCGCGAACACCTCGCTGGTGGCGTCCTCGGCCTCCTCGTGACGTCCCAGCAGGTGGCGGCAAAGCCCGAAAACGCGCGGCCGGAAGAGCCTGTAAAGCTCTCCCAGAGCCTCCGCGTCTTCGTTCATCGCGCTGGTCAGAACCATCTGCAGTCTGGCCTCATCGTCCATTCGGGCGCCCCATCAGCGCTCACCACAGTACTACGGTCCATATCGGGTGTAAATTGCAGGATTCAGCCTTGTTAGCTGATTAGCGCATTGTTTACATTATATTGAGTCGAGATCGATGGCTCGTCATGTTGCTGAGGGCATTCGCCCTGAACACATTATCGCGGCTATACAGGACCTTGGGGGTGGCGTCAATCTATGAGACAGCTTCTCAACGAAATCAGACATAACCCGCTGCTGTGGGCGTTGGCATTTGTCCCGATCGTGTTCGTGGTCGAGCGGCTCGAACCCGAATCGCATACCCTGCTTTTCATCCTCTCAGTGCTGGCTATCATTCCTCTCGCGGCCCTTCTCAGCCTGGCTACCGAATCCGTCTCGGCCCGGACGGGTGATGCTGTCGGCGGGTTGCTGAATGCCACGCTGGGAAACCTGACGGAATTAGTCATCGCGCTCGCCGCATTGCGAGCGGGCCAGTACATGTTGGTGAAGGCTTCCATCGCCGGAACGGTTGTCGCCAACACGCTCTTTGTGCTCGGAGCGTCATTTCTGCTCGGTGGACTCAAACATCATCTCCAGGAATACAACCGCGTGAACGCCCGTTTTCAGGCGGGTTTGCTCTTTCTGGCCACGGTCGCGCTTCTGGTGCCTTCGGCCGTTGCCGAAGCGGACTTGGGCGGCGCAGCGTCCTTCACGCAAAAGTTAAGCCTGGCTCTGGCCGTGCTGTTGTTAGCTGGATATGGGTCGGGAATGTTGTTTTCGCTAAAGACTCACCGGGAATTGTTCGCCGGTGCAGAACACGGTTCAGAACACGGTGAATCCGGCGAAACGCTCCTGCCGATCGGCGTAGCCGTGGGCACCTTGCTCGCCGTCACGGTGTGCGTGGCTTTGGTAAGCGAAGTCTTCGTTGAGTCAGTGCAGCAGGCTGCGTTGACGTTCGGCATGACGTCGGCCTTCGTCGGTTTCGTTGTGGTTGCCCTGGTGGGCGGCGCCGCGGAGATGGGCTCGGCGTTCTCGGGGGCCCGTAAAAATCGGCTCGACTTGAGCGTAGGCATCGCACTGGGAAGTGCTTCCCAAATTGCGCTGTTTGTCGCACCCGTGCTGGTACTGCTCAGCTATGTCCTCGGCCCGGCACCCATGGATCTGCTGTTCTGGCCCGGTGCGGTGATGATGATGCTGATCGCTACCATGGCGGCGGCCTTGGTAACCAACAGTGGCCGATCGACGTGGTTCGTCGGGGTATTTGTACTGATGGTTTACTTGGTCTTCGCCATGACACTCTACCTCCTGCCCCCGCGAACACCTTGAGAGAGTGCCGTATCATCAACCTCGCATCACATTCCGCGAACTTTTGACGCGAACTGTTTTAACAGCCCGAAGGGGCAAAATAGCGTAGCCGAGGCGTGTGAAGAAATCGCCCAAGCGTGTCATCCTGAGCGACAGCGAGGGGTCCCGGCATTTCTGTTTTCAATAAAATGCGGGGATGCTTTACTTCATTCAGCATGACAATATTCGAATTCTTTACAGCT
>DATJYK010000379.1:0-1367 GCA_035578005.1 Terriglobia bacterium | reverse complement strand
GGAACCTCCTCACCGGATAGGTGACACTTTATCCTCACCGGATGGGTGACATTCCGCTTTGCGGCGGAGCGCAGGTGAGCGTAGCGAACCGTAGCGCAGCCGCAAAGCGGAAGAGCTATTTTGGTCGCCGTCCTTGTTTGTACCATACAGCCCGAATGCCTCCACTCTCATCGTCCCAAAGTTCACCAATCAAAGCAGTGCCAAAATACGCTTCCCAAACGCCTGCGCGGACCCACTTCAAACCCACCCGCTCGCCCTCGAAGGCCTCTCCCACAAAACGCATTCGTCCGCTAAAGGAAATCATCCCCTTGCCTTTGACCAGCCGACTTTTCCACTCCAATGGATAACGCCATGGTCGTAGCCTGCGCGGCATCTCCCGCAGGCTTTTGCGATACCGCCGGGCCGGCACCCTCATGCCCAGTCCTTCGTGAGGACGCTCCTCATTATATTGCTGACGCCAGTGCTCGCTCCGTCTGCGTTGTGCCCGCAAGCTTCGTGCCGGTGGTTGTAACGTTTCCTGTTTATAGACCCGGTGCAGTTGTTCATGGGCTCCGTTCTGTTCAGGATGCCCGGGATCGATAAACTCCACGCGGATGCCCAATTTGAACCACCAGGCGCTTAATCGCGTCAGCCCCAAGGCTCCGGTCGCTCCAAAAGGCGAACCATTGTCCACCCGAATGACTTGCGGCAAACCATACTGCCTGAAAATACGCTCAAAACTCAGCCGGCACTCCGGGATGTTTTGTCGTTCCAGCAAATCAATCGCCAGGATGTAACGGCTGGCCAAATCACGCACGGTCAAAGGTTCTACTCGGGTTCCATCATCCGTCCGAAACCATCCCTTGAAATCCACCGTCCATACTTCATTGGCATGGCGGGCCACTGTCAGCGGTGGCCGGGAGATCACCGGCCCTTGATGCGCCCTACGGTGGCGCTTGCGGGTGAGCTTCCACTGCTTAAGCCAGCGGCTGATGGCCGATTCCGAAGGCAGACCTCGTTGGCCAAACCTTCGTTTCAATGCCCAATGCAGCTTGGGCGCTCCCCAGTGTGGATGCCGCCTGCGCCAGCGTCGAATCCGGTTCAGCCACCGGATATGGGGCCGGTTGAAAACCCGATGCGCCACATGCAGTCCATCGGCCAGCCCAAACCGGCCACGCTCCTTAAAACGTCCAATCCATTTATAAGCTGTTTTTCGACTGATGCTCCTGCGTCGGCATAGTTCGTTAAGTGTGGTTTTATGACGGAGATACTCCTGGATAAATCTCCATCGCTGTTCCTTCGGACACGTCGTTTTCCAAGGCATATTGCCGGGAAAGTGTTACCCATCCGCTGACCAAAAACTGTCACCCATCCGCTGACCACATGCC
>DATJYK010000378.1:0-1290 GCA_035578005.1 Terriglobia bacterium | reverse complement strand
AGCCGAGGGACCTTGTATATCGGGGAGGACAGCCGCAAATAGGAATCAAGCAGGGCGCGCCAGCTCGAAGGGACCAGGGCCGCAAGAGGCCGACGCTGAGCCGGATGCGGCGCGTCCACCAACCCGGGGCAGAGCCCGAACGGTCGCGGGAGCCGCGCAAGCGCGAGCTCGGATTAGACTGCAAGACGGGGCAAGAACTCCGGAGCGCAAGTTGAGGAGGAGTAAGATGGCGGAGGTTAATGCGGCAATCGATGTGGGCAAGGATCAACTGCAGATCGCGTTGGGTTCGGAGGGCGAGTTGTTCAGTGAGCCCAACCAGCCGCGCGGGATAAAACGCCTGGTCCAGCGCTTGAACGAGGCCGGCTGTGTGCGGGTGCTGGTGGAGGGCGGCTCTTACCAAAGTGTGCTGGTGGCAGGACTGCGGGCGGCGGAGCTGCCGGTGGTGATCGTCAATCCGCGCCGGGTGCGTGAGTTCGCCAGGAGCATGGGCCAGCTGGCCAAGACCGACCGCATCGATGCGCGAGTGTTGGCATTGTATGGGGAGAGAATCGCGCCGGCGGTCCGGGAGTTGCCGGCCGAGCAGAACCAGGAGTTGCGTGCACTCTGGGTGCGGCGCGAGCAGCTCATCGAGATGCTGGTGATGGAAGAAAACCGGCTGGAGCATGTGCCGCCCAAAGCCAAAGTGGTGGCACACAACCTGCGCTCGCATATCGATTACCTGCGCAAGCAGATCAAACAGGCCGATGACGATCTGGACCGCACCGTGCGCAACTCTCAGCTCTGGGAAAAGTACGAACTGCTCACCAGCGTTCCCGGGGTCGGGCCGGTGCTGAGTATTGCGCTGCTGTCGGATCTGCCCGAGTTGGGCCGACTCAATCGCGCCGAAGTCGCGGCGTTGGCGGGGGTGGCGCCGTTTAACTACGACAGCGGAAGCCTGCGCGGCCAGCGCCGCATCGAGGGCGGCCGCGCGCGCCTACGCCGAGTACTGTACGTGGCCACGGTTGCAGCGGTGCGCTGGAATCCCGTGCTTAAGTCCTACTACCAGCGGCTGCGCGCGGCGCGGAAACCGGCGAAGGTGGCGTTGGTGGCTTCGATGCGCAAGCTGCTCACCATCCTTAACCGCATGCTCGCCACCAAAACTCCCTGGAGTCCGCCATGTCCGGTCTGAACAACCCGTCCAACTCGAGCCGCGTTGTCCATAAGTCCACAGGCGGGACTCTTCACTCGATCCCAGAGCCTGTGGACCTTGTGGGCAACGCGGCCAGCTTGCTTTCCAATACGGTCGCTCAG
>DATJYK010000377.1:0-1368 GCA_035578005.1 Terriglobia bacterium | reverse complement strand
GCGGAATTTGTGGGTAGCGTAGGTTCGAAAAAGGGGTAGCGCATCCTGTTCCGAACCTGTTAAGGGATATGTGGGCAAACACAAATCCCGGGCACAGGGGGAGACAGGATGCGGGTCAAGAGTATTCTGAATCAGGTGGAGAAGTACACGGATTTTGTCTACGAACGAGTGCGCTGGCAAGGCGAGGGGAGGGAGCGGGTACTGGTGGTGGAGGTACGGGAGCGGGCGCATCGTCCGGGTCGGTGTTCGGGGTGCGGAACCCCCGGGCCGGGTTATGACCGGTTGCCGGTACGAGAGTTCGAGTATGTACCGCTGTGGGGAATTCCCGTGTACTTCGTCTATGCCCTGCGTCGCGTGCAATGTCCTCGTTGCGGGATCAAAGTGGAGGCGGTGCCTTGGGCACAGGGCAAGCAGACGCTGACGCGGAGCTACATGCAGTTTCTGGCCACCTGGGCGCGACGCGTTTCCTGGCAAGAAGTGGCGCGATTTTTTCACACTTCCTGGGAGAAGGTTTTTCATTCCGTGTGTGCGCAGGTGGAGTGGGGAGTGGCGCATCGCGACCTGTCGGACATCCAGGCGCTGGGCATCGATGAAACCTCCTGGCAGCGCGGGCACCGCTATTTGACGGTGGTTTATCAACTGGACGCATCGGCACGGCGTCTGCTCTGGGTGGGCGAGCAACGCAGCGCCGAGACGCTGCGGCAGTTTTTCCGCTTCTTCGGTCCCGAGCGCACCCGGCAACTGCGTTTCATCTGTAGTGATCTCTGGCAACCTTACCTGGACGTCATCGCCGAGAAGGCTAGCCAAGCCTTGCATGTACTGGATCGCTTCCACGTGTCGCTGAATATGAACAAGGCCATCGATCAGGTGCGGGCGGAAGAGAGCCAGGAACTGCGGCAAAAGGGCTTCCAACCCATCCTCACCCGCAGTCGGTGGTGCCTGCTGAAACGGCCTGAACATCTCCGTCCTCAGGAAGAGATCAAACTGGCCGACTTGCTGAAGGCCAACCTTCGTACCGTGCGGGCCTATCTGCTGAAGGAAGACCTGGAGCAGGTTTGGACCTGGACGACGGTGCGGGTGGCGGCAAAGTACTTGCATCGTTGGTTTCACAAGGTCCTGCGCTCGCGCCTCGAACCGGTCAAGCGCGTCGCCCGCATGCTGCGAGACCATGAACCTCTCCTCTTGAATTGGTTCCGAGCCAACAAGCAGATCTCCAGCGGCCCCACCGAGGGCCTCAATAACCGTTTGCAATTGACGCTGAGAAAAGCCTATGGCTTTCGCACCTTTCGCGCCGCCGAAGTCGCTCTCTACCATACTCTTGGAGCTTTACCTGAACCGGAGTCTACCCACAAATTCTGCTGAGGAGCC
>DATJYK010000376.1:0-24018 GCA_035578005.1 Terriglobia bacterium | reverse complement strand
GCTGCCTCGCCCGCGCATCGTCCATCCTTACCCCAGCGTGCGTTTCGCCGTTACGCATCCGAGGTAAGAGCCGTATGAGGTAATTCTTCAAGTACGGATCCGTGCGGGGGGCGTTGGGTAACCAGCGTCCCTACCGCGACCTTGTACCGGCAAAGGCGAGGAAGCGGCTGTCTGGGCTAAACTTGATATCTCCAGGATCATCAATCTTTGGTCCAACCGGGTTTCCGTCGACAAGCGCACGGTACCTCACTTTATCGGAGAATAAGCCCTCGTGCCCGTCCCAACAAGCTACGTGCTCTCCGTTGGGGCTTGTCAGAACCTCATCGCGAAGGACGATGAGCCGCAGCAGCCGCAGTGCTCCTAGAAGAACTATCGCGACGACGGGAATCCAACAAACATAGTACACCCTGGACTTGACGTCCTGCCGGTTGCGAAGAAAGATCTCCCCTGCCGCCAAAAGAATAAGAACAGAGCACCAAAACAACAGAGGCCGTAGTGCTTTGAATGGTGGGCACGTTGCTCTCATCTCAATGGTCACCTCACCTGCGTTAGGCATGAACGACTTCGGTTGTGTCAGCGGGAAGCGGAATCTGTTTTTCCGAATATTCCTCCGCGATCAACCGAAAAACGGCGGAGAGTTCGGCAAGCGCGTCTTCGCGAGTGTCCATGAGCGCGTAACAGCCCGGTATTGCAGGGATGTCCGCTACCCAGGAACCGTCCTGCTGGCGGTAAAGGATGGTCTTATAATCCTCAAGCTTCATGTTGTACTGCCTCTTCTGCCTTTATAGCAGACTTTCGCCTTATGCGCTCGCCTTCAGTATTTCCAGCTCGTCACGTCTGCGCCCTTAGGCGCAGTCTTCGTCATCCAGTCGGCCATGGCGGGCAGGTAGCGTTGATTAACGGTTCGTCCACTGATCGAGGTCGGCACGCTGGAATCGCCCGTGTAGCAGTGCGGCATGCCGCGCCCGTAGTCGAAGTCTGCGATGCGATACGGGTTTTGCGGGCTATTGAGAAAATCCTGAAGGCGTTGGACAGCGAGGTTCAAATAGTACGTGTCCATGTCGCCCACAGTGAAATGCAGTTTGCCCGCGAGCTTCGGCCCCAGTGTTTTCCAGTCGCGCTGCATGATGGCGTCGAGGTCGTAGTGATCGCGCCAGTATTCGGCGACTTTGTGATCGATTACGCCCGTGCGCGGGTCCCAGATGGGCGCCGGGTAGCCGTCCGGCCCGACGGGGCCGAACACCGCCTGCCAGATGTCGAGCTGATCCGTGGAGCGGCCGTGGGTACCGAGAACCAATTCATACTGTGTGGCACTGTCGGCGGTAGAAAGAATGGTGCCGTCGGTCTTGCGCGAGAAGGGCCGGGGCACCCGCGCAAAAGGCGCGTCCAACCAGAAGGCGTTCTGGTCGTCGTAGACGTCTACAATTTGGAAGGCGTGAAAATCCACCGGATCGGGACAGAACACCCAGGCACCGTTGAAAAAGTCGGGATAGAAAACCTGGTCGGCCAGCGCTTCCCAGCCGCCCGTCGATCCGCCGTAGAGCGTGCGCGCCCAGCCTTGACCAATCCCGCGGAAACGCCGCTCGACTTCAGGGATCAGTTCCTGCGTGATGGCCGCACCGTAAGGCCCGAGGTTGGCCGAATCAACGGCGTAGGAATCGTCGTAGTAGGGATTGGGGTGCTGAATCACCAGGATGATAACGTGCGGCAGGCGGCCCGAAACCCAGTCCTGATAAAACTTGTAGTCATACTCCGCCCGAGTGCGCGCATAACCCTTCAGGCCGGGCGCAGGCGGCTCCGGCCTGAATTCAACTCCGGTATCGAAGTCGGCGCTGAAGTGCCCCTGGTAGATCACCACCGGATAACGGGCGGCAGGATGACCGCTCCACCCCGCCGGCAGCAGAACAATGGCGCCGAGTTCCATCGGACGGCCCCAGAATTTGGTAAGCAGCGCGCTGGTGATGCGCAGGTGCTTCACGTAGTCGGTGTCTGCCGGAGGCTCGATAGGCGGAATCACTTCGCTGAGGCGCAACCGCACATCGCCCGTCGAGCCTGGATCAAGGTGAAGCCGCAGCGGCTTGCTGTAAAGGTTTCCCGGTTTCGAGTTCCACTGCTGGCCCTCGCCGCGATCCATGGGGAGTTTCAGCGTAAAGCCGTCAGCGCGATGAAACGTTTCGTAGACATTGAGCACCGCTTGCAAGGTATAGTCGCCGGGCGGAACGTCGTTGAGGCTGTCGAGCGGGTAGCCGAGTACCGAGGAGTCTACAATTGCCTCCTGGCCGGGCGCGAGGCCGTTCACATCGACGCCAAAGAGCTGCTCGGAATAAGCGGAATCCGAGCTGATGGTGAAACGTGGCTCAGTGTGCGAGTCCTTGGAGATGATCAGCAAGATGCGGCCGTCGAGTGGATGTGGGCTGGCGGACACCGGAAACGAGATTTCGAACCGCAGCTTTGAGTTTGCCGGCGGCTCTCCTGCGACTGCATATGGCCGAGCTATAAAGACGACGAACACCAGAGATAACCACGGCAGTGATCTGAGGTTTGCTCCTTCTAGCAAGCGACTTTGCACCCGCCGCCGCGCGACTCGGGTAATGAACGAGATGCGCACCATCTTCCTTTCACGACTTGGCATGAACGAACTCCATAGGCCGGCCCTCGGTCCAGGGATGATAAGTGTTCTCGAAGCGAATGCGATCTTCGACAGGGGGATGCGTGTAAAGCCAGAGGACGATGAGCGGACTGGGATCAGGATCAGCGAGATCAAGCACGCCCAGAGCCTGCTCGGCCCGTGCCGCTGCCGCGTTCGGGTCTGGGACAACGCCGTAGGCGACCTCGAGTCCGTACTGGTCAGCTTGGTGCTCGTAATGGCGCGAGATGGCGTTGAAGGCCGGAGAACCAATGAAGGAAAGCAGCGTGAGCAGCAGCAGCGCCAACGGTAGAGAGGCAAGATCGCCCTCGCCTTCAAGAGCTGTACTCGGGCCGAAGCGCTGGACGAGCACTTTGAAGGCACGGAATCCCCCGTAGAAAAGTACGAGCAGCACCAACTCAACCAGCGCAAATTGCTTCGGGATGTGGTGCAGCGCATAATGGCCCGTTTCGTGGCCGAGTACTAAGAGCGTCTCATCAGGTGTCAGTGCGGCCAGAGTTGTGTCCCAGACGACCACGCGCTTGCTAGAACCGAGACCGGACACGTAGGCGTTCAGGGTCTTCGTCTTGGAACTGGCATTCATTTCAAAAATGCGCGAAGGCGGAATCTGGAGTCCGGCCCGGCTCATCATGTCTTCAATGCGTTCTGTGAGAGCAGGCTGCGTTTCGGCCAGCGGAGTGAACTTGTAGAAGAGGGGCTCCACAACCCAGGGCTCAATGAACACGACAAACAGTTCGAGCGGAATAGTCGCCAGCCAGAAGTAAAGCCACCAGCGCCTTGGGCCGCGCCGAACAACGCCGTAGAACACCCACATCAAAACGACGGCAGCGATGATCGACAGTCCGAGCCCTTTTCCCCAGTCCGCGAACCAGGACGCCACGGTCTGCGTGGAAAGCCCAAATTGGCGCTCGATCCGATAACCCGAATAGTAATCAAGCGGGAGAATCAGTACTGAGAATGCGACGATGAATAGTGGCGCGAAAATGAGGCACTTGACGATGAGCCGGCACGACACGCGACGCGCCAGGTTTCGAAGCGCCACGCCAAAGCGGCTGAGCCAGAAAAGCAGATAGATGACGAGTGCGAGGAGAGTGTCGACGAAGTAGACGACGTAACGGGTCCGCGCATAAGCTTCGGCGCGAGTCCTCTGGGCAGGAGTGAGGGTGTAATGTTGAGGCGCGGCCTCGGCGCCGGCAGCCCCGGTGGTTGCCGAAGACTGCGAGTAGGCAGTAGGCAGTAGGTGGTTGGCAGCAGGTCCTGGGCAGATGGCAGACGCCAACATCTGGCAAGCAACACTCGGAGAGGTTTGGGCTGCTCGTTGGCACGGCGAACTCGCGTGGACTGTCGCAACAAAAAGGAATTCGAGCAAGGAAAGCAACAACCAAGATCGATTGCACCACCCATGCCACATCGTGATTCAGCTCTTCCTGTGGATCTCAAGGCTGCGGATGTCCGCACTTGGATGCTGTTCCAATTCGAGCCCAGCCGCCGTCGCCCAGCAATCCTGCGGCCCATCTTGCCTGCTGCCTACTGCCGCTTCAGATTCGCGGCAGCACGATTCCTTGCTGGGACTGATATTTTCCTTTCTTGTCCTGGTACGACACCTCGCAAATGTCGTCGGACTCGAAGAAGACGAGTTGGCACAGGCCCTCGTTAGAGTACACGCGCGCCGGCAGCGGAGTGGTGTTAGAGATCTCGAGCGTGACGAAACCCTCCCATTCCGGTTCAAGGGGCGTGACGTTGACGATGATGCCGCAACGAGCGTAGGTGGACTTGCCCACACAAATCGTGAGTACCTGGCGCGGAATCTTGAAGTATTCCACCGAGCGCGCCAGGGCGAACGAGTTCGGGGGCACGATGCAGACGTCGCCTTTGAACTCGACGAGCGACCGTGGGTCGAAATGCTTGGGGTCAACGGTGGTACTGTTAACATTGGTGAAAATCTTGAATTCGTCGGCCACGCGCAGGTCGTAACCGTACGACGAGCACCCATAGGAGATGACACCTTCACGCACCTGACTTTCGGCGAAGGGACGAATCATCTCGTGCTCCAGGGCCATTTTCCTGATCCAACGATCACTTTTCACCGACATTCGCAACACCTCACGAGGGAGTTATCGAGAGTCAACTTTGATGAGCGCCCTAAGGCACAGCTCGACTCAAGCTCTTTACTCTCGACGCTCTGTCTCTGGCTGTCAATCGAAATTGTGGCCACGGCGCCGGGCACTGCGCGCATCTCGATTTAATGCCACATGCGGCCGCGCACTCTTGACCGGCAGTCAACCAGAGTTGACGTTAATGTTATAGTGGCTGATTACCCCGTGGGCTGCGCGGCCTCATGCCCACCGTAGGGTGCAAGAGGGACCGCTCCCGATTCGGCGCGCAGTCCGAAGACTTGGCGCAACGAAACAGGACGGTTCACCGTCCGCGCGTCGTTCAGCGGCAAGCGACGATTCCAAAAATTGGCTTTGCGAGGTGACCATGGGAAATGCAAATGGGCGGCCGCGGCCGCCTGGGGCGACAAACGGAAACGGTTATGCTCCACCGATCAGCGGGCCCTCGGACGGAGGCAGGTTAATCGTTCTCACCGCGCCGCTAACCGAGACGGTGGACCACGCCGGATACTTTATCCAGATGGCGATGGCATCCCTTCCCATGTGGATGGAGGGCGTGATCAACAGCAAGTACCCGGCTTGGCGCAATGTTGAGCGCAACAGCGACGGTACTGCGCGTTACATGCCGGCGGGCACACGGTTGGTGGAAGCGTCGATCCAACGTGCTTTTCCAACTGACGATATTGTGGCCTGCTTCCCGGATGACCTGCACCGTTTCATTGGGCCGCGGACTCGAGTTGTCGCCGTTTCCACCCACAACCCATTGGGCGTGACTTTTGCGGCGGGTGTCTACGCCTCCATCTTCGGCTCTTCCCGCGAGCCCATCAATTCGCACTACGCCAAAGATCTTTTCGCCAAGCTTAAAAACAACCCGTATCGCCATAACTTCCGTGTGATCGTCGGCGGCTCCGGAGGCTGGCAGATTAGCCAGACCGATAGCTTTGACGAGCTCAGTGTGGACTGCGTGGTGGAAGGCCGCAGCGAATCTCAGGATGTGTTGGATCTGTTTCACAAGGCGATCCGAGGCGAGGAACTGCCGCGGGAGTTGAGCGTGGCACATCCGGCAACGCGTGACGGGATTCTGGTGCCCGAACGCCGCACCACCTTCGGAGTCGTGGAGATGACCACGGGCTGTGGCCGGCGTTGCCAGTTCTGCCTGCCTGATTTGAACCCGCAGATTGATGTCCCCAAGGACAAGATCATGGCTGCGGTGCGAGCCAACGTGCGTGAGGGCAACAACCAGGTATCGCTCGCCACAGAGGACATGTTCATCTGGGGCCAGGTGCGGACGGGTACGCCCTTTTTCTTCCCCAATCGTGAGGCGCTGCTCGACCTTTATTCGAGCATCGTGGAGACTCCCGGGGTGCAGAATCACGTGTTGAGTCACGCCACCATGGCTCCCTTCGTGGTTGACCCGGCCCTGATCCGGAAGTTGTCGGAGCTGTTGTTGCCCAAGAGTCCCATCAAGCTGCCGCTGGTGAGCAGTGATCCCGAGGGCCGAGTACTGTCTCCCCTGATCGGTTTGGAGACGGGCTCGGTGCGCATCGCAAAGAAGATCATGCCCAGCAAGGCGGTTCCCTTCTCGATTGAGGACTGGCCCAGCGTGGTGCTGGAAGGGTTGCGAGTGGCCAACGAGAATAACTGGTTCCCGGTCATGACTCTGATCGTGGGTAGTCCCGACGAGTCCGATGAGGATTCCATGGCCACGCTCGACCTGATCTACGAGATGGAACGCCGCGGTCTTTTTGCCCTGTTGGTACCCTCGATCTTCACTCCGCTCCATGACACCCGGCTGGAAAAAGCCAAAGGCGTTTCCGAGACGCGCAAGCTCACCCCGCTCCAGTGGCAGGTGATGATGAAGTGCTGGAAGTTCAACCTGCGTCCGGGACAGAGGAGCTGGTGGGGTCCAACGGCATGGCGTGTGGGTTCCATTGTCATGTGGCTTTACAAGCTGCGCCGCGCCAACGGTCCTAACTTTACCTGGCCACTGTTCATGTTCTCGGGCGCCATCTCGGAGGAGCGTCTCGCCAAGATGGGTAAAATCTACCTTGGCAAACCTCTGAAGACAAAGTCTCGCAAGGAACTCATTGCCTCACTCAGACCGAACTACTGGCAGCACCTTCGGCCTGACAACGGCGACTTGCCGGACGGCTTCACGCCACCTCAGCGCAGCGAACCGGGCGCCCACACAGAGCTTGCCATGGTCTAGCGCCAACGTACCTCGTCCACGTCACCTTGAGCTGTAGTGCTCACAACAGCGCATCGCACTTCCCTGCTGCTACTGGCTGCGGCCGGTCGTTCGGACCAGGAGCGTTTGGCCGGGAGTTAGGCGCGCGCTCGCCGCGGGAAAGGCGAGCAGGCCGCGACCAAAGCAGCTCTTCAAGCGAAACACTGTGGCTGGTTGCCAGTCACGTCCCGCTGTTTGGAATTCAACGCTTGCCCCATCGTGCTTGTCGAGAAATGCGCCAACCTGCTCTCGCGACGCAGCCTCAGCCTGGTGGAACAGAACCAGCTCCACACCTAGCGTAGACGATGTCTTCGATTCCATCACGCGGCAGGATATCGTCTCCTGCGTTCGCGCCGTCTGGCCCTGCGCGGCGTGAACGCCTGTCGATGCGCCCAACGCCAGCTCAAGGGTGATCAAAACCACGGACAGGCAGCGGACAAAGGGTGGCATCTCATCACCTCGGTGGTCCGACGGCAAACGGTCAAGCCGGAAGCATCGTCCCTCTCCGGTTGCTCCTCTTCTCGGTGCGTGGCCTGTGCTCCTGCACCAATCGCAGTAGCAGCCGCGCCAAGCGTCGCGGGTCATGGCGCGCGACACGATCTTTTCCCAGCAGCGGCGCCATCACCGGTTGCACCCCCAGTTCACGGATCGGGTCGCGGTCCATCAATACCGGGGCAGCTCCCTCAGCGGCGTAGCGCCTCCGCAAGCCGGGCGACAAAGCCTGGTTGTTGAGCACCACGTAGTCGAACAGCCGGCGCCGTCCGCAATGTTCCCAGATGGCGCTCAGGTGGTCTGAAGCTGTGTAATCCCGGGTCTCGCCCGGCTGGGTCATCAGGTTGGCGATGTATACCTTCACGGCGCGTGACTGCGCGATGTGCGGGACAATGCCGCGCACCAGCAGATTCGGCAGTAGCGATGTATACAGCGAACCGGGACCCATGGTGATGAGGTCAGCCGCGTCGATGGCTGCCAGGGCCTCCGGAAGCGCTCTCGATCCGCGCGGCACCAACTCCAGGCGCCGGATGCGCCCGGAGGTTTGATTGATGCGAGCTTCGCCGGAGAGCGTGCGGCCATTCACCAGGCGGGCCTTGAGACGAATATCCGACAAGGTCGAAGGAAAAATCTCGCCGCGCACGGCCAGCACTTCACTGGAGACGCGCACGGCTTTGGCGAAGTCACGAGTCAGGTGGGTGAGGGCCGCCAGGAAGAGGTTGCCGAAGCTGTGGCCGGCGAGGCCCCGGCCATCGGTGAAGCGATAGCTAAATAGCCTAGTGAGGAGCTGCTCGTCCTCAGCAAGCGCAACCAAACAGTTACGGATGTCACCGGGAGGAAGAATGCCGAAGTCGCGCCGCAGGCGGCCGGAACTGCCGCCTTCATCCGTGACCGTCACGATGGCCGTGAGACGGCTGATGGCCGGATGAAGCGCTGCCTCCCCCGCCGGTTGCGGCACATGGGGCTTGAGCCCGCGCAGCAGCGTCGCGAGCCCCGTACCCCCGCCAATGGCCACCACTTTCATGGTGGGTCCGCGACCTCCCGAGGCACTCTCAGCCCACCCGCGCCGTCACAGGGTCGGCCCGGCCCCGGAACCGTCCTGACTCATCAGACTCAGAAAGCGCGGATCCTGAGCCAGCGGCTGGAAGTCAGCGTCGTGACGCGCCTGGTAGCGATTCTGCGGGCGCAGGGCGATGGCCGCCTTCAGTTGTTCCAAGGCGGCATCGGCGTTACCCTGCAACGCGTAGGCCGCAGCCAGGGCATAGCGGATTTCCTCCCGCTTCGGCTCAAGTTTCTGGGCCTTGCCCAGATGCTCCACCGCGCTGTCGAGCTCGCGGAGGTTCAGCTCGGCCACACCCAGCACGTGGTACTCCCCGGCAGTCTTAGGCGGCTTGGCGACCTGCCCCGCCCGCTCCACGCAAGCCTTCACGTGCACGCGCGCCCGGTCAGCGATGTCGGCGGGCGCCGTGGCTACGAGTTTCTCGAAGATCTCGCGCGCCTTCTTGAAGTTCTGCCGCTGTTCCAGGTGCAGTGCCGCCTCGAAATTGCGGACAGCCGCTGCATGCCGTTCGTCAATCACCGGCGCACGGACCACAACGCGCGCAGCAGAAGTCTTGACCTTCTTTAGCTTCGAAGGACTTAACTTGCTTGAAGACAAAGGCTTAGCTTTAAGCCTTGAATGGTGATTAGACCCTGCCTTCGCCACCCGACCCGACAAGCGCGAGGGCTTGGGCGCCGCAGCGCGAGCCACGCTTGAGTTTCTTTTAACTGTTTTATTTGGCATAGTTTAGAAGCCTAGGGGCGACGCTCATCTCAAGCTCTCGTACCCCGCTACTCCTATTATTTGTAACACATAGATGCCCTTTCGTCAATACCAGGATGCATTTTCCCACAGCACCCTCGTGATCCTGAATCGCACCTTCCGAGCTTCGACACGAAGCTGCCGAGCCGAGCTCATGATTAAGTATATTTATATCAGTTACATGCTGGGTTAGTTAAAATAAAATATTTAGAATCATACAGTTGATGGGATCGCTCGGAATCCGTGTTGATCAGAGTGGTATAAAATAGCATTAAGTATTTTAATATAAATAAGATGCTGGGATTTTTTAGATAAGGCATTTAAAATCAATGTGATGCTGGGTTGACTCCAAACTTGTGTTGATTCTAAAGGAGTCTTAGGCTTCGATCATACATCCTTCATTGCGACCGAATCCCTGTCGCGATACGTGAAGCCCGGCGCTGAGGGGGCTCCGTAAGCGATGGCATTCCGCAGGCGGCTCGCGCAAATTGCATTTCGCCATCACTTCGGCGAGTCACAACTTGAGTCAGTGTATTCGGTGTCGCTGAGGGCTGAGCGCCAAGCAGCGCCCGGAAACAAGCCCGCACTTTTCGCCTTGCTGCCAACACCAACCCTTTTATTTTCATAAATATCGTGGAATTATCGAGTTATCTACTTTATTTTCATAAACATCGTGGGTTTCAAAAATCTGCCCTTTGTTATCAATAATATCGTGGGACCCTCCTTCATTTCGCGATTTTTTTGGCTCCTCACTCGCTCTCAATTCGCCGAACTTGCCCCGAGCAAAAATAGGAAACTGCCGCCCACGACGAAATACGGTCTCCGCGCAGAAGCTCCGCGGAGCCTTGGCCCGACCGCCAGCAAGTGCACTCGACACAGCCGTCCCGGTTTCGGTGCGGCCTGCAGCCCTTGCTGCTCTCATTTTGAACTGCGACATACCCGACTCTGACATGCACGCTCCTATTACTATTCAGTGTATGACGAATCAAGCCAAAAGCAAGTGAAATCTGATTCTCAATAGATAAGACGAGGCGCTCGGCCTATAGAGCGTCATAAAGGACGTTATCACACTCTTTAATCGACCTCATACCAACCCACGCAACAGCCTCGCCTCAATCACGATCCGCCTTGACAAGGACATTCTGGAGTACTTTCGCAACCGGGTGGAACGAGCCGGCGGCGGCAACTACCAAACTTTGATCAATAACGCATTCTCGGCCGCTGACGGATGCCGAAGATTCAGTGGGAACAACTCCCCAGAGAGAAGTGGACGCGCCTCCGTGAGCGCGCCAAGGAACGCGAGATCTCAATGGAAGACCTTTTTGAACTGGCGGAATGGAAAGCCCAAGACCCCGATGTACCTGAAGGAGACTGGTACAAGGATTTTGGGACGTTCAAACGGTGTGGTAGAGGGGAATATCCGAGCACATTCCTAATGGCGGGTCAGACGGCGCGGGGCGAACCTCTATAAGGGATATCTGCCGCCGGAGGCTCAATCAGCAATCGAAAATCGGCAATTCCACCGGCAATCCCAGCAATCACCAATCACAAATCTCTAAATCACCAATGGTGCGTGTTGACATTGCCTCCCCGCGGCGACATGTCGGCCGCCGGGTCGTATGTGAAGCCAGCGAGTTGCAGGGGCTGGCACGGGAACGCGGCCTATGGCACATTAATATCGTGGACAAGAGTACCATTATCGCGACGTTGCGGGACCATCAGGCGGAGCTCGAAGCTGCCAGCGTGGTCCATCTGCGCCTGCACGGCTCCGTAGCGCGCGGGGATGCTTCGGACAATTCCGATGTGGATCTGATCGCGGATTTCGACGCCGCTCGCAAGTATTCCCTTCTTGACAGGGTGGCGCTTGAAAACCGGCTGGCCGAAATGTTGGGCACACGCGTAGACCTCTCTCCTTCCACCACTCTCAAAGATCCTGTCCGCCGCAAAGCCGACCGCGAGGCCGTGCTTGCCTTTTAAGGAACCTGTCTTAGCGCTGCGCGATATCCTCGCTGCCATTGCCGCTATCGAATCGTTTACCGAGGGCATGGACTTAGCCTGCATTTCTCACCGGGGTTCGAAAAGGGCGGGGCTTCAGCCCCGCCGTTACAGCGTCGGTTTGATATTTGACGTGTTCCGCTCTCGGCGCAGCTTGCTAACGGCAAGCTGCGCCGAGAGCGGAACACAAAGGCCACGATTTCGCAGGATTCGGCGGGGCTGAAGCCCCGCCCTTTTCGAATTCCGGTGAGAAATGCAGGCTCGAGGCTTTCCGGACCGATGCCAAGACCATCGCAGCGGTCGAACGCAAGCCGCAGGTGATCAGCGAAGCCGCCGTTCGACTGGGCGAGGATGGGGAGCGGCTCTGTCCCGGCCCGCCTTGGGGGGACATTCGTGGCATCGGCAACTGGCTGCGGCATCAATATGACCGCATCGAACTAGACACTGTCTGGAAAACCGTGCAGGATGATCTACCCAAGCTGAAGGCGTCCGTTCAACGTGCGCTGGCGCCGGAATAATGGGCGGACAACCGGCGCGTAAGCCTAGATGACCTCCCCGTTCGGCAATAGACAATCGAAAATCGGCAATGTGTTGACATTGCCTCCCCGCGGCGAAATATTGGCCGCCGGGTCGTAAGTGAAGCCAGGGACATCAGGCAGACGGAGTGTCTGCGGGCACCGGCGAGCGTCCACCCGATCTTGAGTATCGACCGGGTTGTGCTGCCGTCGGACGAGCAGACCCGCATTTGAAGAGAAGCCGCAGACCCAAAGGCGGGGCCTGCGCTACCTTGCTGATACCTTGCTCCGAAGGCCAGGGTATACAATAAGCACGTGCCGGCCCTGCTTCGGATTCGCGGCTACCGGTTCTTCTTCTACAGCCTGGAGGACCGCGAGCCGCCCCACATCCACGTTGCTCAAGCCGGACGGTACGCCAAGTTCTGGCTCAATCCTGTCGGCTTGGCTTCAAACCGTGGCTTTCGCAGCCATGAATTGACCGTAATACGGGAGTTGGTGCTCAAACACCGAAGCCTGTTCTTGGAGAAGTGGAATGCCTACTTTGGTGGACAGCAGTGAAGCGGTGGCGGTGGAGGTTCGGTGCTCGGATGACGCGCTGACGGTTGTGCTGGACGATGGACGCACGGTCTCGGTTCCCATTGTCTGGTTTCCGAGGCTGTTGAGCGCGACGCCGAAGGAGAGAGGCCGCTGGGAGCTGATCGGCGGCGGCATCGGGATTCATTGGGAGGCTATCGATGAGGATATTTCGGTCGCGAGCCTCTTGTGTCCCGACAGGTTTATGAGGCTGCCGAGCCCGGTGTTCCCGAAGACGCGCCGGGCGCCCTCGCATCGCACCGCGCGCCCTTCGGATCGCAAACGGCACCGCTTGCGGCTCGGCTGAAGGCCGCATTCGCGGTCGGTCGTAAGGGAAAGGCGATCGTTGAGAGTGAACAAGGTAGGCGTCTGCTTCCTCAAGGTCCGCGGTATTTCTAGCGCAAAGAAAAGCCGCGGACCTACAAGCCAGGTCCGCGCTACGCTCGCTTTACTCTGAACTTACAGCCACGAAGCGGAGCAGGCGCGTTGGGGCCAAAGTCCGCAGGCGCGCAATTGAGTCGCGCTATACGGTCGGTCTGCCTGCCGACGTCGCCCGTCGCGTCGAACGCTATGCCGAAACCGCCGACACGAGTATGAGCAAAGCCATTGCGGCCCTGGTGCGCCTCGGCCTCGAGGGGCAGGAAATACGAAAGCGGGAGTGCTTCAAGAAGCTAAAGCAGAACCTTGCCAGCAGCGACCCTGCGAGCGAAGATCAACTCGTCGATGAATTCCGGGACCTCATTCTCGGCCGCTGACGGATGCCGAAGTTTCAGTGGGAACAGTCACTGCACACGCAATCGGCAATCGGCAATCGAAAACCGGCGATCCCAGCAATCGGCAATCCTGATATACTCAATCGAAGGAGTGACCGATGAGTACAGCGCAACTCGATCTTGGAGAAGACCTTCTCGAGGTGTTGGGCTCGCTCCACCGTCCCGTGCGGCAGAGTGCTCGTGAACTGATCGTGATGGAGCTTTACCGCGAGGGCCGGATCGCCGCTGGCAAAGCGGCCGAGCTTTTGGGCATCGGACGGTCAGATCTTCTGCAACTTGCTTCTCAGGCGGGCGCTCCTTATTTTGATTTGACCAGCCAGGAGTGGAACGACGAAGTCTCCCAGAGCAGGAAACTCTAATTGTCAGTCGTTTCAGATACAGGTCCTCTCATCGCTTTGGAGCGAATCCGTCAGTTAAAAACTTCTTCCCGCCTTGTTCAGTGCATCCTGGTGCCACCAGCCGTCGCCAGAGAGTTTGCATCCGCAGACCAGTTTCCTGAGCGGTTATAGCTTCGTTTGCCGTCGGTCGTAAGTGCAGCCGAAACAGTTAAGGAACACGACTGAAGAGTTCGCATAACTGCGCTATGCGCCAGCCCGGGGGTTTCCGAGGTGACAAAGTCCCGGTTCTATCGTAAAGTAGCGTCAGGGTCGGGGCAATTCGCAGGTGACCAGGAACATGACCGTTCATCTTGATATCGCAGAGTCCGTTACCAAGAGCCTGAGGCTTCCGGCATCGGAGGTCGCGCCCCGTCTGCGGGCCGAGCTCGCCGTTGCCCTCTACGCGCAAGGGATTCTTCCCTTCGGCAAGGCGAACGAATTGGCCGAGCTTTCCCGCGCCAGCTTTGCTGATTTCCTCGCGCAACGTGACATCCCACGGCACTACACGGAAGAAGATCTCGCGCAAGACTTGGCCTATGCGCGCCGTCAGTAACACGTCTCCCCTTTCTAACCTCGCCGTCATCGGCCGGCTCTCGCTTCTGAAGTCCCAATTCTCGGAAATCTGGGTTCCGCCCGCAGTGGTACAGGAGTTAGAGTCCCATCCCGACCCTGTCGCCCTTGCGGAAATTCAAGCCGCGATCCAAGCGGCGTGGATAACACCCGCCTCTCCGGAACCTGTCATTCCGAGCGTAGCGAGAAATCTCGCACTGCCCTTACTCTCAAAGCGAGATTCCTCGCTACGCTCGGAATGACAGGTTCCGGGAGCTTCTAAGCCAATTTGGCACCGTGGAGAAGCCGAAGCCATCGCGCTTGCCGCCGACCTGAAGGCTGACGTGGTCTTAATCGACGAGCAGGAAGGCCGCCAGCTTGCGGCCCAGGCCGGGCTCTCGGTCACCGGGGTGCTGGGCATCCTTCTCCGCGCCAAGCAGAGCGGACACATTCCCGCCCTGAGGCCGGAAATTCAATCTCTCCGCCACAAGGCTCGCTTCTTCATTGCTCCTCTTCTCGAAGCCAAGCTACTCGCCGCTGCGGGAGAGTAGCTCGGGTAGTTTTCAATCGGCAATCGACAATCGTAAATCGTCAATTCTGTTGACATTGCCTCGCGCGCGGTCATATGTTGGCCGCCGGGTCGTAGGTGGAGCCTGGAGTGTCAACGACAGGGATGAGGAACTTTGCGCAGCTGTGCCATGCGGCCGCCAGCCATGTGGGCACGAGTCGCTCTTTTCGCTTTATATTCGCCCATCTACTCAAGTATCATTAGGACAGGATGTTGACGGGGGCGATTTTGTGCAGTGAGCGTTTAAGATGAGTTAGAGTGGTATTCCCATGGGTGCGATACGACCGGAAATTTTGACGTGGGCGCGAGAGACGGCGGGGCTTTCTCGTGAAGACGCGGCCCGTGCAGTTGGTTTGAAAACCGCGCGAGGCGTAACCGGACCTGAACGTCTGGCGAAGATCGAGGCGACGGGCGATCCGCCGCGTTCGGTCCTGTTGCAGATGGCTAAAAAGTATCGCCGCCCGCTTTTGATCTTTTATCTGAATCAGCCGCCAAGAACAGGAGACCGTGGGCAAGATTTTCGGACCCTTCCCGGCGAAGACCGCCGGAATCCAGAGTTGGACGCACTGATTAGGGACATCAGGAGCCGTCAGGGACTTGTTCGGTCGGTACTCGAAGATGAGGAAGCGGAGCGGCCCGGATTCGTCGGCGCGGCGACGATGGAAATGCCGGTGGCCGTCTTGGCTGACCGGATGGTGGAAAAACTGAATTTCTCCCTGAATGCATTTCGTGGCGAAAAAACAGCCAATGACCCATTCGGATATCTACGGGCGCAGATCGAAGCTGCCGGTGTTTTTGTGCTTTTGCTCGGCAACTTGGGGAGCCATCACAGCAACATTCCGTTGGAATTCTTTCGGGGCTTTGCCATTGCCGACCCCCTGGCGCCGATGATCGTGATCAACGATCAGGATGCGAGAACAGCATGGTCGTTCACAGCGCTTCACGAATTGGTTCATATTTGGCTGGGGACGACGGGCATCAGCGGGAGGGACGCTGGGGCGCAAATAGAGCGGTATTGCAACGACGTGGCAGGGGAGATTCTGGTCCCAGCGCCCGAGTTGGCGGCTCTCGCGCGGCTATCCGGATTCGAGCGGATGGCTGCGGCAATATCGGACTTCGCGGAGGCGCGGCGGGTAAGCCGGTCGATGGTGGCTTACAAACTATTCCGTCGCGGGAGGATCAGTCGGACTGTCTGGGAGAGGCTCGATGCGCATTTCCGCAAAGAGTGGCTGGCCGTTAAAGAAAGAAAGGCGGAGCAACAAAGAGCCAGCGAAGGGGGACCGAGTTATTACGTGGTCAAGCGTCATCGGGTAGGAGAGGCTCTGCTCGCCTTGATGCGCCGCGCGCTAGATGAGGGTGCTATCACCTATACGAAAGCGGGCCGTGTTCTTGGCGTTAAGCCCACCAATGTGCAGCCATTGTTGGGTCACGGACCGACTCGAGGCCTCCGGTAGAGTGCTGTATCTCTTCGATGCAAATGTCCTGATTACCGCGAACAATTCCTATTATCCGATTGACCAAGTGCCGGAATATTGGGAATGGCTTCAGTTTCAGGGGCTGGGCGGCAATATCAAGTTACCCCTCGAAATCATTGAGGAAATCCTTGCTGGCAAGAAGGGCGATGACCCGCTTCTGGCATGGGTAGGAGATGCGGAAAATCGGCAGGCGTTGTTGCTGAATGAGGTTGTCGATCCTGATTTGGTCAATACAGTGGTGGAAGCGGGATACGCTGCCGATCTGACGGATGATGAACTGGAGGAGATCGGTCGTGATCCGTTTCTGATTGCTATGCTCTTTCCGGGGCTGAGCGTTGCGTTGTGACGACGGAAGTGTCGGCTCCGGGCAAGAAACGCCAGAACCGCAGAATCCCCGATGTTTGTATGACATTCGGAGTTGATTGCTGCACACCTTTCAAGGTGAACAGAGAACTTGGCTTCAAGACTGGGTGGAAGGCGTGAGTACAGAGGGTAGCCGCGGTCAGCGCCTTTCTGACGGCGGGGTTCTTCGGACTCACCAAGGCTCACGGTTTGTAAAGCACCAACCGCCGGCTGGCGCAGACCCTTGGTTTGTGGGGTCTGCGATCTCGCGAAGCGACTTGTCGATGCCGCTCGTAGTCGCCGGCTGGCGCAGACCCTCGGTTTACGGGGTCTGTGATCTCGCGAAGCGACTTGTCGATGCCACTCGGCGGGTGGCGCATACATGCTGCCTTTTGGCATGTATGCGAGAGTCTGTTGACCGGGACGTGGGAACCTACCTCAGCTTCCTGAGGATGTTATTGTAATCCTCGTGCGAACCAATCCAAACCCAATGAAGATCGTTGTCGAATCGTCTGGCGATGGCCCGATAGGAACGGCCGATGGCGACCGTCCACACTCGTCCCTTGGCTTGAAACTCAAGTGAGGGATGAAAAGGGTCCTGCTTGAAAAGCCTGTACTTCTCGTCGGCGAGATTCTGGACCGCAGGAGGCAGGCCAGCGTAGAGTTTTCGGAAGCTTGTTGTCAGGAAAAACCGGAGAGGCATCAACCCACTTTGCGAGCCGATGGCCGATGGGCAAGAAACTCTTCCAGAGACACAGACTCGCCCGCCCTGATCTCAGCATCCCATCCCTCAAGCAGTGCCGTGCCGGCCCCGCCCTCGGAAAAGTCCTCTTCGATTCGCTTGTCCCAGGCCCTCGCGTCCTGCTGCGCCACCCAGGCCGCGAGTGTGGTCTGGTCCTCTTCGGGAAGCTTTGTAATCGCCTGCTTTATGGCCTCGAGCGTCATGCCCATAGGGTAGCGTCTCCCGCTCGGGATTGCAAATCGCGGGCCGGATGGCGCATAGCGGGCGTAGCGGGCGTAGCGCAGGGCTCGTTTCTCAAGCCCTGCGGCTTTTCCATTTCTTTTCTTCTGTCATTTGATCCAACGGAATCGAAAATCCGCAGGGCCGAAGGCGGGCCCTGCGCTACGATTCTTCTGCCGGCCCGCCGCCCTGCCCGAACCTACGTCACGGCAGCATGAGCGCATCCATCGCCAATCGTCCATTCTGCAATCAATCAGCAATCGGCAATCGAAAATCGGCAATTCCTTGACATTGCCTCACCACGGCGATATGTTGGCCGCCGGGTCGTAGTGACGCGCGATCGTGAGGGTGAACAAGGTAGGGCGTCTGCTTCCTCAAAGTCCGCGGTATTCCTAGCGCAAAGAAAAGCCGCGGACCTACAAACCAGGTTCGCGCTACGCTCGCTCTACGGCGCCGGATCGGCTTTTTACGACCAGACATGGAAGCCCGACGACGTCGTCAAGGTCCGCTAGCGACGTGAGGTAGAAAGAACTGCATGGAATACCCCTAAGAAGCTTCTCGCGGCCGGAACCTCAGTTCTCGCTTGGGTGACTTTGATGATGCTTAACAAAAGGAGAGTGTTATGAAACGAAATCGATTCATTGAGAAGTTCGCCGCGGCGCTGGCGTTCACAGGGTTACTGTTCGTAAGCTTGACGCCCGGCGCAGGCGCCCAAGAGAAGAAGCCAAATATCGTGGTGATCTTTGGCGACGACATTGGCATGTGGAACGTCGGCGCCTACACGCACGGCATGATGGGCCGGACACCGAACATCGACAGCATTGCCAAGGAGGGCATCCTGTTCACCGACCACTACGGTCAACCGAGTTGTACAGCCGGCCGCGCTGCTTTCATCCTGGGACAATTGCCCGTCCGCACAGGTGAGACGACGGTCGGCATCCCTGGCTCCACCCGCGGTGTGCAGAAGGAGGACCCGACACTGGCTGAGGTGCTCAAATCTCTGGGATACGCAACCGGCCAGTTCGGCAAGAACCACCTGGGCGATCGCAACGAATTCCTGCCGACCGTGCACGGCTTTGATGAGTGGTTTGGTAACTTGTACCACTTGAACGCCGAGGAAGAGCCCGAAGAGCTCGATTACCCCGGCCAGAAGAATCCCGCCTACAAGGAGAAATTCGGGCCTCGTGGCGTTCTTCACACCTATGCCACCGACGTTGACGATCCGACCACCGACGCCAAGTTCGGTCGCGTTGGCAAGCAGAGAATTGAAGACACCGGCCCGCTGACCCGCAAACGCATGGAGACCATAGACAAGGAAGTCACTGATGTGACGCTGCAGTGGATGGACAGGGTCGGCAAAGGCGATAAGCCGTTCTTCCTGTGGTATAACTCGACGGCCATTCACATCTGGTCGCATCCCAATCCCAAGTACGTGCAGATGGCGGTGGACGAGGGACGCGCTGAGGAAGATGTGGTGCGCGCCCGCATGTTAGAGCACGATGAGCTTGTGGGCTCGATTCTCAAAAAGCTGGATGAACTCGGTGTAGCCAACAACACGATCGTGGTTTATACCACGGACAACGGCAACGAGTTCATGTTTTGGCCCGATGGCGGATACGCGCCGTTCCGCGGGGAAAAGGGAACCACCTGGGAAGGTGGACTGCGCGTACCGTGCCTGATTCGCTGGCCGGGACACATTCAGCCCGGCAGTGAGGCAAATGGCGTTCAGAGTCACGAAGACCTGTATGTCACGCTGGCTGCGGCTGCGGGCCTGCCCAACCTCAAGGACGATTTGCTCAAGGGCTACACCATGAATGGTACGAACTACAAGGTCCACCTCGACGGCTACAACAATCTCGACTACTGGACGGGTAAGAGCGACAAGTCCGCCCGGCGCGAATTCTTCTACTACGACGAAACTGATCTGATGGCCATTCGAGTTGATGGCTGGAAGATGGACATCGGGGTGAAGCACAACGGCGACTGGTTCGACGAGAAGTCATACCCCAGCGTCCCGTACATCACGAATCTCTTGATGGATCCGATGGAAAAGGTCACACCGGATGCTCCCGGTTATGAGTACGAAGGACGCAAGTTCTTCGCGGCGAAGCTTTGGGCTCCAACTGCGGCCGGGCCGTTCCTCGCGGCGCATCTCAAGAGCCTGCAGGACTACCCGCCACGGCAGGGCGCCGACACTTTGAGCATGAAGAAAGCGATCGATGAGGCAATGAAGAAATTAGACAACCCCGCAGGCAGCAGCAATTGATTGCGCCTTTATGGTAGCAAGTCGGTGACCTATTATAGGAGGCTGCGGAAAGAAAGTCCACGGGACATGTCATCCTGAGCCCGTTCGCCTTTCTTCTGCGAACGGCCCTGAGCGGAGCGAAGGGGCTCAGGGTAAACTCAGCGAAGGATCTGCTTAATTGTTTTCGATAAGATACAGCAGATGCTTCGCTGCGCTCAGCATGACAGATCCTCTTGTTCCGCAACCTGCTGGTCTAAGCTCTGGGCTTCCGCAGCTGGAGCCCGGAGCTTTGATCCAACGCTTTGTGGAAAACAGAGCCGTGCTCTACCGTTATAACGGCTAGTCACTCTCCATATGTCGAACGGGCGCAAGCGGTCTCGAGCCTCAGGGCGTAACGGACCCGTAGCCAGCCGCAAGCAACCCGCTGAGCCGCTGTTGCCGGCGACCCCCGGGAAAGGCTTTAGCCGCAAACTCCTGCTTGGTGTGGTCGCGATCCCGCTAATCGTCGCGGTTGTGTGGCTGTTCTGGTCGCGGCGGCATAGCGGCTCCCCTGAGGTTATAGACGCCGCTTCACCTGCCCCGCCGACCTTTGAGCCCACAATACCCAATTCAACCAGCCTGCCAGCTCCGGCGCCGGAAGGCATGGTGTGGATTTCCGGAGGCGAGTTCTCGATGGGCGCGCACGATCCCCCGGATATGGACAACGTCGGCATGAAGGCGACGCTGGATGCCCGGCCGATCCACCGGGTGTATGTCGACGGTTTTTTCATGGACAAAACCGACGTTACCAATAGCCAGTTCGCAGAATTTGTGAGAGCCACCGGTTACGTGACCATCGCCGAACGTAAGCCCCGGGCCGAGGACTTCCCAGGAGCGCCTCCCGAAAATCTGGTGCCGGGTTCGGTGGTGTTTTCCAAACCGGACCACACGGTTCCTCTCGATAACTACCTCCGGTGGTGGAGCTATATCCATGGGGCCAGCTGGCGGCATCCGCTTGGGCCGGGCAGCAACATTAAAGGTAAGGAGAATTACCCCGTGGTGCACGTCGCCTATGCCGACGCACAGGCTTACGCAAAGTGGGCTGGAAAACGTTTGCCCACGGAAGCCGAGTGGGAGTTTGCGGCCCGCGGCGGTCTTTCGGGTGAGCCGTTCGTGTGGGGTGATACTTTCAGGCCCAACGGTAAATGGATGGCCAACACTCACCAGGGCCATTTTCCGGATCAGGACACGGGTGACGACGGCTACGTTGGTATCGCGCCGGTGGCCCAGTATCAGCCCAACGGATACGGGTTGTATGACATGGCGGGCAACGTTTGGCAATGGACGAGCGATTGGTACCGTCCGGACTACTACGCGCAGCTTGCGGCTGCCGGCGGCGTGGCGCGAAACCCGCACGGACCGAACTCCTCATACGATCCGTCGGAGCCAGGACAGGCGAAGAAAGTACAGCGCGGGGGCTCATTTCTGTGCACGGATCAATACTGCTCGCGTTACATGGTAGGCACGCGCGGCAAGGGTGACGTTGACACCGGAACCAACCACCTCGGATTCCGTTGCGTGGTGACGCTGAGCCAATGAAAGACGGTACGGAAAGACACCTAGCAGCGGCATGAGCGCGCAGCGTACTCCCTGCTGGTCGGAACCTTTTCAGAAGCTGTGTCGGCCAGGGGGAGACTCTTCCACAGTTGGAGGAAACCGCTACGGCCGCACTCTGGGGCCCCATTACCGGCGTGCTGAAGCGGGATTTCAACGCGCCGGCCAACACGGTGACCGTCGGCGACCAGTCGGTAACCCTGGGGCCATTTCCCGATATATCAAGCGGGCGTAGCGCAGGCTCGTTTCTCAAGCCCTGCGGCTTTTCCATTTCTTTTCTTCTGTCATTTGATCCAACGGAATCGAAAAACCGCAGGGCCGAAAGCGAGCCCCGCGCTACGCCCGCTTCAGAAGGCGTTAGCGAGGGACACCCTCCCGTCGCACTGCAGCCTGCGATGCTGCTCCGCTGCCCGACCCAACATAGCATCGGCTGGCACCGGGATTTGGGATCAGGAACCGAGCACTTCCAGCAAACACTTCTGTGGACTGTTGGGAGCGCTGTCGTTCACAATGAGCGCGCCAGTGAGCTTCCCCTTTGGCATCGGTGTTGTGCCAACCGAGATGGTGCAGGATGCGCCCGCCTTTAGCTCAGCGCCGCAACTACTCGTTTGTGAGAATTTTCCCGCGGACGTTCCTGTGATGGCAATACTGCTGATCGTTAAGGTCGCGGATCCTTCATTCGTCAGCGTGGTTGTCTGAGACTTACACGGGTGGCCGCTTCGACAATCGAACATCAGCTTGTTCGGCGAAAGAATCGCTTGGGCAGAGGCGGAGGCCGCGAGACCCATCAAGAGCAAGGGGCCGCAGGCGGACGCGGCTAGGAACAGCCGCAGGCGGCGTCCATTCGTTGCATGCTGCTGGTTTTCGCGTTCCGAAGTGCAAAGCTGTGGTGTAAGTGATTCCCCGGTTGCTGTCATCGTTTACCCCCTGATTCGAATTTGAATTTACTGATCCGTCCCTCTCTTTTGGGAATCGCGACCGACTGCTCCGCGAGTCGATTGGCGGCATGGAAGAGCCGTAGCGCCCGCGCCGAGGGAGCCGAAGCGGCACAGGCGGCTCTGCGCGCCACGCCCAACCCATCAATGAGGGCTGAGCTTGAACACCACTCCGACGCCGTTAGCGCCGCCGTAGTAGGTCGTGCCGTCGAGGTTGCCGGCGCTATCCTGCACCAAGCCTGCGTAGGGATTCGCCGTCTTCCTCCTTCTTGCTTGTTGTGGCTCTGTTGTTCGACGTCCAATTCTCAGCTACACGCGTCGGCCGAAACAGGTCGATGGTACCAGACGTTTTGGGGGCGTCAAGCGGAATTGATAGGCAAATCCTGCCATTTATGTGCGAATCCTGCCGCGGCGCGCACGCTGGCCACGGTCAGTGTTTTTCTGACGGTGGGTTCTCTCGATCGGTAAGGGCCCGGGGTTGGGAAGCCAACCCGTGGCTACCTACTGGGGCCGGGCTTATGGTGGCGGCGAAAGGCGGTAGGCAGTCGGCAGTCAGCACGGTGGCACCGCCACTCCTGGCGGTGCGGCGCCGGGCGGTCGTCAGCAGATAATCGGAGCAGGTGGTCGGAAGTGGGAGCGGTCCGGAGAACAGGAGCGCCCTGCAGGGGCGCAATGCAATAGCCGGGGGCAGTCGCCCCCGGAACGGGATCACGATCTAAGAACGACCCCTGAAAGGGTCAAATAACATGAACGCCTCGCCATCAGGGAGCAGGGGCGGCAGCGCGAATTAGGCGAAGTCACGCCTCGTAATTTCGTCGGAATTCACTTGACGGAAGCTCGGTCCCCGTATTCAGGGTTTTCACTCAGTCAAGCCCGGAGGCAGCTTGTGTCATGGATGTCGCAAGTTGCGTACAGTGGATTCAGAAGACGCCGGCCAGCAATGAGGCAGAGCTCGCTGATATTGAAGGGGCCTTTTATCTCAGCTTAGTAGACCTTGGTTCCCAGGAAGGCGTGCGAAAGGGCATTCTTGACAGCTCTCCGCGCTGGCTCCAGGGACATGAGGATAAGGAACGATACCTCCGACAGCGCGTTTGGCTTCGCATTTATGAGCGGTTTGAGATCAAAGTGCTCGATCCGCGAGCGGGCTATCACCTGCGACTCCGATGAGGGACCTATCTGCGTCGGGGCGTTCAAATGACACCAGTTCCCACAGCCCCATCGAATTGACAGGCGCGGCCGCATGATAATCTGGGTTGGGGCGTTGGAGTTCACCCTTAACCGCCCTTCGGGGCAAATGACTTCTGCGAGGGATTTCCCTGCGTGGGAGTGATTTGTTCTCCCTCCTAATTTGTTCTGCAGGTTTGAAACCCTTCGATAGAACTGGCTTTTTCCGCATACGGAGCGCATTGGGTTGTGCGCAGGGTGTAAGGGCGCGGCTGAGGTGTGCCAGGTCTTTATGCATTTCGAGCCCTGAAAGGGCGCTCGAACTTAGCCCAGGCCAGCGGCCTGGGTTGGAGATGGATCGCAGTTTTCTGTGATGCTGGAGCCCTGAAAGGGCGCCCCATTGAGCTGATGGGAATGGCCCTCGCGCTCTGCAAGGTATGCCCAGCTTCTTGGTGCGCCCTTTCAGGGCTGGGTGTTCTACGAGCGGGCCCGATCACCCTGGGCGTTGCCCGGGCGTTGCCCAGGGCTGGGTTAGGCTGCGTAAATAAATAAAGATACCATCTTATGAACCAATGCGTTATGCTCCGTAGGCATGAGCATCCTATCCGAATTGAAGCGGAAGTTCCGTTCGGTTTGGCCGCATTTGGACGAACGCACTCGCCGCATTACGGC
>DATJYK010000375.1:0-22687 GCA_035578005.1 Terriglobia bacterium | reverse complement strand
AAACGCTCGGGCATGTTCTGGACCGTCCGAGGAGCGAACGCCATCGTGGCCCTGCGCTGCTGTTGTCTCAACGGCCGCTTCGAGGATTACTGGGAGAGCCGCCGGGCAGCCTGACTTCCACTTTTATGTCGCGCACCCGCGCAGGTGGACGTGGACCTGACTTGCAGCTCCGCGCCTTCGCAAGGCTTCGAAGAGAATGCCTCTAGGCCGCATTTCTCACGAGGATTCGGAAAGGGCGGGGCTTCAGCCCCGCCGATCGCGCGAAACTGCGCTCTTTGTCTTCCGATCTCGGCACAGCTTGGGAATGCAAGCTGTGCCGAGATCGGAAGGAGGCAAATATCCGACGGACGTTGTGACGGCGGGACTAAAGTCCCGCCCTTTCCGAATCCTCGTGAGAAATGCGGGCTGGCGGGGCGCCGTGAAACCGCCTCGACGTGGCTCCCACAAATCGCCTCTATTTCGGTTGCAGTGCAGCGGCGCGGGCGCGGGCTTCCTCGACTATTGGGGCAAAGCGGGGGTCAGAATGGAGTGACGTGAGGTCTCGGTCAGTGCTGATGGCATCGGGATACACGAAGCCGCGGCTGATAGCTTCGTGGAGGTAATCGAAGGCCTCATCGCGGCGTCCGGCAATGGCGGCGGCGCAGGCAAAGTTATACCAGCCGATGTTGGTTAACGAGGTCTCCTTGTTCTTTTCGGTGATGTCGATGGCCTGGTGAAACAGTTGGGACGCGTCCCGGTAGCGGCCCTGGCGGGCGTAGGTCACGGCCAGTTCCTCCATGTCGGCAACATTGTCGATGCTTTCCGGGCCGTTCATGCGCGCCTCTGTGTCCACGAGTTCACGGTAGAGCGTCTCGGCCTCGGGGTACTTGCCTTCCTTCAAATGCACGTAGGCGAGGTTGCCGAGAGCGTCCAAGGTGTGGGCGTGCTCGGCGCCCAGGATACGGCGATCGAGGGTGAGCGCCTGATTGAGTATAGTCTCCGCCCGGGAGTAATTACCTTCTTCGATCAGCACCTTGGCCAGCGAGTCCATGCTCTGGAGCGTGGCCGGATCGTCGGCGCCGAGCGTGCGACGTTCGGTGTCGAGCACTTCGCGGTTCAGCTTCTCCGCCTCGGGGTAGTGCGCCTGAAGTTCCAGCGTTTCCGCCAGCCTTGACATGGTATCGAGCGTTTCCGGATTCTCCGGTCCCAGCACCTGATTATCAAGGGCCAGAGTCTCACGCGCGAAGTGCTCCGCATTCTGAAAGTTCGATTCGGCGTACAAGGCGTCGCACAGATAACGCCGCGTGGTGAGTGTGTCGTGATCTTTGGGGCCAAGTACCTTCTGTTGGATACTAAGCGTATCCTGCAGCCACTTCAGGGCTTCCGTGCTCTGGCCAGACGAGAGCATGGTGGAACCCAGAAAGCTCATGGACTCGAGAGTCTTGCGATCGTGAGGGCCGAGGGTGCTGCGCTGAATGTCAAAGACCTGATGCATCAGGTCGCGGGCGCGGGAGTAAAGTCCCAATCCGTCGTAGCTCTGCGCCATGGCGCGCATCAGGTCCGCTTGCACCTGCGGCTCGCCGGTGAGGCCGGCTTCGATGTCTTTGGCGCCCTTGTCGAGAATCTCACGAGCCGTGACGGTGTTGCCGCGGGCCTGACTGGGATTCGACACCTTAAACAACCCCACCATAAACTGCGTCACGCGGTCGGCGCGGTCACGCTCGCGGGTAACACGGCGCAGGTTCACACTTTGAAGCAACGCAAAGGTAACCAGCAGCACGACCAGCGCAACACCTGCCGCCACTCCAATCTTGTGGCGCTGCACGTACTTTCGGATGCGGTAGGCCCGGCTGGGCGGCCGCGCCACGATGGGTTCGTGGGCCAGAAAGCGCCGAATGTCTGCCGCCAGCTCCGCAGGAGTTCCGTAACGCCGTTCGCGGTCTTTCTCCAGCGCCCTGGCAGTGATCCAGTCCAAATCACCGCGCAGCATACTCACCAGTTGGGGCGCCTCGGTTTGGCGGTTTCCGGCGGCGGGCGTCGAGAGCTTCGTGTCGGAGGCGACTTTGGTGCTGGGCCGGGGAGGGTCCTCTTCCTTCAGTTGCCGGACGGCATCCCAGAAATTCTTCCCCTGCCACTGGTTTGGGTCGAAGGGCAGGTAGCCGCTGAGCAGCTCGTAAAGAACAACGCCGAGCGAATATACGTCGGCGCGGGTGTCCACGTCGACGATCGCCGGATCAGCCTGTTCCGGGCTTATGTAGCCCGGGGTTCCCACCATGCGCCCGACGCCGGTGAGCGTCGCCCCGCCCGAGGATTGGCTCGAGAGCGATTTGGCGGTTCCGAAATCGATGATGCGCGGGGTTGGCCGGCCATCCGTTTCGACCACCAGAATGTTGGAAGGCTTCAGGTCGCGGTGCATAATCGCCTTCTGGTGGGCGTGCTGCACACCTTCGCAGACCCTCACGAGGAGCTCCAAGCGTTGGGCTATGGAGAGGCGCTTGCGATCACAGTAGTCGGTAATCGGCTCGCCGGGCACGTACTCCATCACGAAGTAAGGCTGGCCATCGGTGGTGGTTCCGGCGTCAAACACTTTGGCGATGGAAGGGTGCTCCATCATCGCCAGCGCCTGTTGTTCGAGATGAAAACGGGCCAGCGCGTCCTGGCTGAAACGTCCGCCCAGAATCAGCTTCAGGGCCACAAGCCTCTTCACGGGAGAGGCCTGTTCCGCAAGCCAGACCTGTCCCATACCACCTTCGCCAAGCTTGTGGAGAAGACGGTACGGCCCCACGGAATCGTTCTCTCCGGCCGCCGAGTTAGCGGGACCACTCGTTTCGAACGGAGGAGAAGCGGGATCGCTTCGGCCGGAGGGGTCGAGAGTAGGCCGACCAGCCTCAGGGTCTTTCCTTTCCATAATTCCTCACGGAGGTCGAGCTCAGGCCACGGCAAGAAACGCGACAATACATTATATCGATGTCGTCAACGTCGGCTATCTAAACTCTTGGGTGCGACGAGACAGGAATTGGCAACGGCGTTTCGGGGCGTGCCCGCCCCGAAACACGTCAAATCGCTATCCGGAGGCTCGTGTCTGATAGAATACACGCTTAAAACAACAGGAGATGACACCCGATGAGTCAGGTTTTCAACCAAGTTCCCGTGCCTAAGGAAGGCGCGGCCATAACCTTCGAGAGCGGCTCCTTCCGCGTGCCAGACCGCCCGGTGATCCCTTACATCGAAGGCGATGGAACCGGCCGCGACATTTGGAAGGCGTCGCGGCGAGTGTTCGACGCCGCATTGGAGAAGAGCTTTGCCGGCAAGCGCCATATCGTGTGGTACGAAGTCTTCGCCGGCGAGAAGGCTTTCCACAAGTTCGGCGAGTGGCTGCCGCAAGGGACGCTCGATGCTATTACGGCGTTTCGCATCGCCATCAAAGGCCCTCTCACCACGCCGGTGGGCGGAGGCATCCGGAGCCTGAACGTAGCGCTGCGCCAGTTGCTGAATCTCTATGCCTGCTGGCGCCCGGTGAAATACATTCGCGGCGTGCCCTCGCCGGTGCGCAATCCCGAACAGATGAACGTGGTGATCTTCCGTGAAAACACCGAGGACGTTTACGCCGGCATCGAGTGGCGCGAAGGAACGTCCGCCGCCCACCACGTGATTGATCTGGTGAACGAACAACTGAAGGCGGACGGCAACAAGAAGCGAGTCCGCGCGGACTCCGGCATCGGCATCAAGCCGATTTCCATTACGGGCACCAAGCAACTTGTGCGGCGCGGCGTCCAGTACGCGCTTGACCATGGATTGAAGACGGTAACGCTGGTGCATAAGGGCAACATCATGAAGTTCACCGAAGGTGCCTTTCGGGATTGGGGTTACGAGCTCGCGCGCGAGGAGTTCCGTGACCGCGTCGTGACCGAGCGCGAGAGCTGGATCCTGGGCGGCAAAGACGCGAAGCCGCAGGGGACGATTGAGCAGCTTGCGGCTGAGCTTGAGCCTGGCATCGAAATGGCCCCGCCGGCGTTCAAGCAGCAGATTGCCGAGGAAGTGAAAGCCTGCCTCGACTCCATCGGCACTTCGCACGGCCACGGTGAGTGGAAGAAGAAGGTGCTCGTCAATGACCGTATTGCCGACTCGGTGTTTCAGCAAATCCTCACGCGCGCCGGTGAATACCAAGTGCTCTGCACGCCCAACCTGAACGGCGATTATCTTTCGGACGCCTGCGCCGCCCAGATCGGCGGCCTGGGTCTCGCGCCGGGCGCCAACATCGGTGACGGCTTCGGCGTGTTCGAAGCGACGCACGGCACCGCGCCCAAGTACGCGGACAAAGACGTAATCAATCCCTCGGCCGTGATCCGCTCGGGCGCGCTCATGTTCGAGTTCCTGGGCTGGCCGGAAGTGAGCGAGCGCATCGAAGATGCCCTGGCGAAAACCATTGGGCAGCGCCGCGTTACCTACGACCTGGAGCGGCTGATGAAGCTGGAAGGAGCCGGCGACGTTCAGAAGCTTTCCACCAGCGGTTTCGCGAGCGCAATTATTGAGAATCTGTAGGGCGTGCTTTTTTCTGCAAATAAAAGGGTTCCGGTCGGCCCCGTCGAGTACTAAAGGCCCAAGCGTTCCTGCCGAAAGTAGCAATTTGGCCGTAATTCGACACTGGCGAATGGAAAGACACGTCGTGAATCCGAAGGCGTCAACAACGAGTCAGAAGGAACAACCTTCTGAATTGGCCCGGAAGCCCTGGGCTCTGATCAATCTGCCGCCGTTTCCGGCGGTGGCAGCCCGCATTCTGCAACTGCTTTCCAAGGAAGACGCGGGCATGAAGGAGCTGGCGGCGCTCATCCGGTCAGACGTTGCGTTCTCCAGTGAAGTGCTCACCATGGCCAATTCCGCCCTGTTCACCTTCCGCACGGAGATCACGGGGATTCTGCAAGCCACGGTTCTGCTGGGGCTTCAACGCGTCAAGGCCGTTGCGCTCACCGTGGGCATGCGATCGTACTTGTTGGATTCCCTCAAGATTCCGGGCGTGCTGGCGTGCTGGCGCCACAGCCTGGCCTGCGGCTTGGTCTGCGAGGAGCTCGCCGGTCCCTGCATGATGGAGCGCGACACGGCTTACCTGGCTGGACTGATGCATGACGTCGGCAGGCTTGCCTTGACGGTGGTAGAGCCGCTTCAGTACAGCAATCTGCTTCTTGTGGCTGAAGAAAATGCGCTGGACATTTTGGACGAGGAACGGAAGCTCTTCGGCATGGACCACTGCCAGGCGGGCCGCTGGCTGTCCGAACAGTGGAAGCTGCCGCAGCAATTCGCCGAAATCGCGGCGCACCACCATGACCGCCAGATGCCGGCCAAGTTTGACATGCTTTCGCTCGTCCACGTCGCCTGCCGGGTGGCGGATTGCATCGGCTTCTCTGCGGTGCGGCCGTCACGTCCGTTGAAATTCCGCGACGTCCTGCGCGATCTTCCCATGCCTGCGCGCTCGAACTTCGGAGTGACCCAGGAGGACTTGACTCTGAAGGTCGCGATGAAGATCAACTCCATTGAGTAAGCCTGCGCGTGAAGGCCCGCTCGGCGAGGCGCCTGGGAGCGCGGGCGTCCCGCCCGCCGCTTTCAATTGCCAATTGTCGATTGATGGTTGGCAATTACAAGGCCGACGTTTTTATTCAATGGACAATCGACAATCGTCGATCGTTGATGCCAAGCAGCGGGCGGGACGCCCGCGCTCCCAAGGATTGCCTGACAGTGGATTACGTGCGCGTCTATCAGATAAGATAATTGCTGTCATCGGCAAGGCCGCCTCACTTGGCGGGCGGCTCGCGCATGTTGTGCCGGAGGAGTAGGGCATGGGCGTTTCAACTGCACAGCGCGTCGCCGAAGCCACAGTCCCAGCTTCCACTGCCCCCGCCGTAGAACCCCAGCAACCCTTGGCCGGCCGTGTGATGTCGCTGGATATCTTCCGCGGCATCACGATCGCGGGCATGATTCTGGTGAACAACGCCGGCGACGGTGAGGCCGCCTACTGGCCGCTGAAGCATTCGCAGTGGAACGGCTGGACGCCCACGGATTTGGTGTTTCCCTTCTTTCTTTTCATCGTGGGCGTTTCGATGGTGTTCTCGTTCGCCTCGCGCCTCAAGCGCGGCGAGTCGCGCGCGCACTTGATGCTGCACGTCGTGAAGCGCTCCGCAATCCTGTTTGCCATCGGGGTTTTCATCATCAACAGCTTTCCCAACCACTACAACCTGCACCACATTCGCATCGAAGGTGTGCTGCAGAGAATCGCTGTCTGCTACCTGGTTTGCTCAGTGCTTGTGCTGTGGACGGGCCCACGGGCGCAACTGGCCGCCATACCGATATTCCTCATCGGCTACTGGGTGCTGATGCGCTTCGTTCCCGTGCCCGGATTCGGCGTACCGACGCACGACATCCCCTTGCTCGATCCTGACCGCAACCTGGCAGCCTGGCTTGACCGCAAGCTTCTCTTCGGCCATCTCTACGAGGGCACGCGCGACCCCGAAGGCGTGCTCAGCACCATTCCTGCTCTGGCCACTACGCTTATCGGCGTGCTCACCGGCGAGTGGCTGCGCTCGAGTGCGAGCGCCAAGCGCAAAGCGGCCTGGATGCTGGCCATGGGCGTTGTCGGCCTCGCAGCGGGCAAGTTCTTCAACCTGTGGTTCCCCATCAACAAGAAGCTTTGGACCAGTTCCTATGTGCTCTTTGCAGCAGGCTTCGCGCTGGTTTGTCTGGCGGTTTGTTTTTGGCTGCTGGATGTGAAACAGGAGCGCGGGCGTTGGACCTTACCAGCCATCGTTTTCGGCGCCAACGCTATCGCCGCCTACACGTTCTCTGAGGTGCTGGCGAACGTGCTGGAAGCCTACCACGTCCAACTAGCGAGCGGTGGGGTGCTGACCTGGCAGGAGCTTATTTACCAGCGAGTCTTCGCACCGCTGGCAAACCCGGCTAATTCTTCGCTACTCTATTCTCTCGCCTTCGTGCTGGTTTGTTGGCTGTTTGCCTGGCTCTTTTACCGCAAGCGCATCTTTATCAAAGTGTGATAAGGGTCGTAGCCGCCGTCACTCATACCGTAGCGCGACGATCGGGTCTACCTCCGTCGCCCGGCGAGCGGGGACGTAACTCGCGATCAGCGCCACCGCGATCAGAAGCGCGGAAACGGCGGCGAAGGTTACAGGATCGGTGGGACGGACGCCGTAGAGCAGGCTCCCGAGAAAGCGAGTCAAAAGAAGGCCGCCGGCCACGCCACAACCAACGCCCCCCACGGCGAGCAGCAGACCCTGCCTCAGGACAATCCTCAGCACATCGCGCCGCACGGCGCCGAGCGCCATGCGAATCCCAATCTCTCGCGTCCGCTGTGCCACAGAGAAAGAGATGACGCCGTATAGGCCCACGAGCGCCAGGCCCAGAGCGAGAGCGGCAAAGCTGCCGATCAGGAACGACGGATAGCGCCGAAGGAAGACGGCCGGCGACGACTCAATGATTTGTTCCATGGTTTGAGGCTCGATCATCGGCAGCTCCGGATCATCGCTGTTGAGCACGCCGCGGATGGGGCCCATGAGGCTCAGCGGGTCACCGGCTGTGCGCACCGCGACGTTAAAGAACCCGTCGGGATTTTGATCGAAGAAGGTATAGATGATAGGCGCCGGCGGCGCACCGGGTTGAGCGGCATTCTCATCGCCAACGATACCTATAATCTGCACGAAAGGGTTTTGGGGTGAGTAGGTAAAGCGGATGCGCTTGCCCAACGCATCCTCGTTGGGGAAATACCGCCTGGCGAAGGCACGATTGACGATTCGGACGGGCGGCGTGCCGTTCTGGCCACTCCCGTCCGTGGGCGCAAAGAAGCGTCCCTTCACCAATGGGATCTTCATCACTTTGAAGTAGTCGGCTGTGATGCTGCGGATAAAACACTCGTCCTCGTGGCCTTTCTCCACCGGCCGTCCTTCTACCACAAAGCGAACGCTGTTTCCGCCGCCGGTCAAGGGAAGGACGCTCACCGTCGCCACACTTTCTACACCGGGCAGGCTCCGCAGCTGGCCCGTGAAGCGCTGCTCAAAGGCCAGCGCGGCGGCATCATCTTTGTAAGCGATCGAAGGCAGACCGATGCTGAAGGTCAGCAGATTGTTTGTGTCGAACCCGGGGTCCGCGTGGAAAAGCGCTGCCACACTCTTCAGCAGCAGGCCGGCGCCCACCAGCAGCATCAAAGCCAGGCCGAGTTCAGCCACCACCAGAACGCTGCGCAGCCGGGATGTGCCGGAACCGGCCGAACCGCGCGCTTCTTCCTTCAGGTTCTGGTTCATGTCCGCGCGAGAGAGATCGAGAGCGGGCGCGAGTCCGAAAACCAGCGCGGTGCCCGCCGCGATCAGGAAGGTGAAAGCCAACAACGCCGGATCGATGTGAACGGAACTTAGGTAAGGCATGGAAGCGAGCTGATCTTTGGGAATTCCCCTCGTCATCAGGCTCACGCACCACGGCGACGTCAGGAGTCCCAGCGCACCGCCGGCCAGCGCCAGCAGCAAACTTTCGGTCAGGAACTGCCGGATGAGCTGGCCGCGGCTTGCTCCCAGCGCCATTCGCACGGCGATCTCCCGCTTGCGAGCCGTTCCGCGCGAAAGCAGCAGGTTGGCGACATTGGCGCAAGCGATGAGCAAAACCAGGCTGACGGCTCCGAACAAAGTAAGAAGCAGCGGTCGCACCTGGCCGACAATCTGCTCCCGCAACGTGCCGATTTGCAGCCGGACAGCTCCATCCTCCTGCGGATAGGCCAACGCCAGCCGCGCCGTGATGGCTCGCATTTCGGCGAAAGCTTGCGCAGAGGAAACGCCGTTCTTGGGACGGGCGATCACATGCATCCAGCGAAGATTGCGGCGCGCCGCCATGTCGTGGTTTGGCCTTAAGGGCGCCCAAACCGGGGGAGAGTCCATGGGCGCGAACTCAAATTGCGACGGTAGCACTCCGATAATCGCGTAGCCCTCGCCATCCAGGTGAAGCACCTCTCCAATGACGTTGGCATTTGAACCCAAGTGCTCCTTCCAGAATCTGTGACTCACGATCACAATCTTGGGGCCATCGGTCAGGTCGTCTGCGGCAACGAAGTCGCGTCCCAGCGCAGGCTTAACGCCCAAGGCCGAAAAGAAATTGGCCGTCACCCGGCCCACGTCCAACATTTCGGGAGCGCCGGCCCCTGTGAACGTAGCGCCGTCGCCGCTGTAACCTGCGATCGATTCGAAGCCCTGGGCCTGCCGGGTCCAATCGACGTAATCCGGATACGAGCTGTCAGGGTTCGGCACATCGAATTGGGCTCGCGTCTCGCCGATGGTCATCAGCTGCCCGGGTTCGCGATAGGGCAGCGGCCGCAGAAGCGCGGCGTTGACCACGCTGAAGATTGATGCGTTCACGCCAATCCCCAGCGCCAACACGACAATCACCAGCGCAGTAAAGCCGGGGTTCTTCCGCGCCATCCTCACGGCGTAAAGAACGCTGCGGCGACCTTCGTCCCAGTATCTCGTACCGCGGGCCTCGCGGCATTGCTCCTTGTAACCTTCCATGCCGCCAAATTCCAGGCGCGCCTGCCGCAGCGCTTCCGCCGGAGAAAGGCCCGAGTTCGCCAGGTCCTGCGCGCGGCTCTCAAGATGGAACTTCAGCTCGTCTGACATCTCGCCTTCCATCTGCCTGCGCTTGAAGAGGGTATCTAAAAGCGAACGCGCAAATCCTGCCACGGTCATACCTCCTCAGGTCTGGCGCCCAGGACCACGCCAATGGCGGCCACCAAACGATTCCAACTCTCGGTCTCCTGCCGCAGGCGCTTGCGCCCCGCCGAAGTCAGCCGGTAGTATTTGGCTTTGCGATTGTTCTCCGAAACGCCCCATTCGGTGTCGAGAAGGCGCTGGCGCTCAAGACGGTACAAAGCTGGGTAGAGCGCTCCCTGCTCGATGGAAAACGCGCCCGCAGAGATTTGCTGAATGCGCAGCAGGATGCCGTAGCCGTGGCGAGGCCCCAGCGAAGCCGCCTTCAGAATCAGCAGGTCCAGCGTGCCCGGCAGTAGTTCAGCTTGCGGATTCACAGCTCTCTCCTAGCGAACTTAGGAGGATACTGCCTCTTTCCTGATGTGTCAAGGAGAGATCGGAGGCGTCTTTGCAGCAGAAAGGGCTGCGTGTTGAACGTCTTTGAATTCAGCCTACTTGTGGCGCTCGGCTCCGCCGTGGCGGGCTTTCTGGGCTCGCTCACCGGCCTGGGCGGCGGCGTGGTGATTGTGCCGCTGCTGGTTCTGCTGTTCCATGTCGACATTCACTACGCCATGGGCGCTTCCCTGGTTTCGGTGATCGCCACTTCATCCGGCGCAGCGGCGGCTTATGTGAAGGAAGGGTACTCGAACATTCGAGTGGGAATGTTCCTGGAGATCGCCACCACCTTCGGCGCGCTATTGGGCGCGTTCATGGTGGCCAAGGTGTCTACGCCGGCCATTGGCGTCATCTTCGGAGTCATGCTGCTGGGATCCGCGTATCTCTCGATGCAGCCTCGAAAGCCGGGGGCTCTCGCTCAGCAGAGCGGCCCGGTGGCAAAGCTTCTGAAAATGGACGGCAGCTTTCCCACACCGACGGGCCCACGCGAATACCATGTACGCAGGGTTCCGCTGGGCTTTAGCTTGATGTTCGTGGCCGGCGCGCTCTCAGGCTTGCTCGGCATCGGCTCGGGAGCCTTCAAGGTGCTGGCGATGGACCATGCAATGAGTATTCCGTTTAAAGTTTCGACCACCACCAGCAACTTTATGATCGGCGTCACCGCCGCGGCGAGCGCTGGAATTTATCTGCGCCGCGGCTACGTGGAGCCGGGCCTCGCGATGCCGGTGATGCTGGGGGTACTGGCCGGGTCACTGGTGGGCGTTCGAGTATTGGTCACCGCCGAGACCATCCGGTTGCGAAAGATCTTTGGACTGGTGATTGTGGCTTTGGCGCTCGAAATGATGTACGGCGCTTTGACCGGAAAGTTGTGAGGCGCTGTGCAGCGCCAGAGGCGCGTTGCAGTGCGGCGGCTTGGCGCCGCCTTGGAGTAGAAGCCAGAAGCAAGAAGGCAGGAGCCAGGAGTCAGAAGACACGAGTCAGTATTCAAGAATCTCGCTTCTTACTTCTTACTTCTGGCTTCTTACTTCTGACCCGAAATCATGCGTACTTCTGACAATTCCCAAGGAACCGCCGACGACGAGCAATTCGAGCAAGTGATCGCAACCCTCCTCATTTGCGGCGTCATCGCTGCCGCAGCGGTAGTGATGCTGGGCGGCATTGTGTACCTCGCTCGCCACGGCGGCGAAGTGCCCAATTACCATCGTTTCCAAGGCAGTTACCACAGCGTGCGAGGCATCTTAAGGGACGTGCTCGCCGGCCGGGGGCGAGGTCTAATTCAGCTCGGCATTCTCATGCTGATTGCAACCCCAGTAGCGCGGGTGGCATTGTCACTGATCGCCTTCCTGCGGCACCGCGATTTTCTGTATACCCTTTTCACTCTGATTGTGCTGGCCGTGCTCGTTTTGAGCCTGTTGGGACGGCGGCTGTGAGAGACTGTGGCGAGTGGCAAGTGGCAAGTAGAAGTCAGAAGTCAGAAGCCAGAAGTAAGAAGCAAGGAGCCGGAAGCCAGAAGAAGGTCAAACGGCTGAGCGACCGTGTGATTGAGTATCGCAATCGATCAAGCCAGCATCACCCCGGACGCCAAGGGCTAGGATTCTGACTTCTGGCTTCTTTCTTCTGGCTTCTTTCTTCTGCCTCCTGACTTCTGACTTCAGTCTTTCCTGCTTTGTGGTATATTCGGCGCCGTAAGCACAATTGCCCGGCGAAAGGCTTGACGGGGTTGAATGGGACCCTATGGGGATCGTTGCACAGGTGAATCAAGATCTCGTGGCGGCCATGAAGGCGCGGGATGAGCTGCGCTTGAGTGTGCTGCGCATGACGAAGACCGCGCTGAAACTGAAGCAGGTGGAGCTGGGCCGGACGCTCGAGGAATCGGAGGCGCTGGGCATTCTCCGCACGCTCGTCAAGCAACGGCACGAGGCGGCGGAGCAGTTCCGGCAGGGCGGCCGGGAAGCCTTGGCCAGCAAGGAAGAAGCCGAGATCAAGATCGTAGAAGGGTACCTGCCCGCTGCTGCCAGCGACGATGAGATTGAAGCAGCCGTGACCATGGCCATCAGCGAGACGGGCGCCTCAACGGCCAAGGACCTGGGAAAAGTGATGAAGGCGGCCATGGCCAAACTGGCCGGCAAGAACGTGGACGGCAAGCGTGTCAGCGACAAGGCGCGAGCGAAACTTGGAGGGTAGCGGGAGGCAATTTGCGATCCTTTGAAATCTCGAATCTGCGATCTGAAATGCGAGGGGCGTCGCGACTTCAGGGGGATGCCAGCAAGCGGTGAGAGTGGCGGGCATCACAACCTCTGCGGTTCCAGAAGGGGTCCGAGACTGCCGTCGTCTTATTGAAAATAGGCAAGCTTATGGTTTATATCCCGTCATCTTGCTGATAAAGAAGGCATTGGCAGACATGGGAGGTAAACGTTTTGAACGCAGACTTAGAGAATGACGGAACGCAGCCAATACCAGGGCAGTCGATGGCAAGCCTTCAAATCGCCGTGGGCATCTGGGGCCTGCTCCTGCTGATTCTCCCCATCGTGTTCACCTGGCGCCGGAACCTGCAAGGCATTGGGGCGGCCGTTGCGCTGTTGGCCGGAGTCTTGCTCCCCTTCATGGGGGGCGTCATTGCAAAACACCAGGAGCGCCAGGCTCGCGCCGCTAACCTGATGCTGGCCGGCGACGTTTTGTTGACGCTAGGGGCCATCGTGATGCTAGTGATCGGCCTGCGCGGCGAGTCGATAAGCTGGTCGCTTCCGCTAGGCCCTCTCTTTCTGGTGCTGGCGATTTTTTCTGACGTGGCGGCGTACCGGTTCCGGCCCCAAGTCGGTAATTGACTGGTCGTGAATCGGTATGCGACCTTTCAGGATCGATCCTACGATGACGACACCTTTTCCGAGGGCGATGCCCCCGGCTATTACATTGCGCCCTTCCAGGGCGGAAGCTCGGGAAAAGCATGGCAAAATCGAGGAACGAAGCCACTATCTCATTTAGAATCAGCGAACAGCTCGCGCAGCGCCGAGCTTCTGTCTTCAGGGTATGGTGGCAAGCTCCCTGAAAGGGAGCCAGATAATAGCCGGGGGCAACGCCCCCGGACTCGAGGTCGAAACACCCGTGATGACCCTGAAAGGGTCAATAAGCCGCGAATCGGTGTTCGACCCCTTCAGGGTCGGTCTGTGATGACGACACCTTTTCCGGGGGCGCTACCCCCGGCTATTGCACTGCGCCCTTCCAGGGCGGAAGCTCGGGAAAAGCATGGCGAAATCGAGGAGCGAAGCCACTATCTCATTTAGACTCAGCGAAGCGCTCGCGCAGCGCCCGCCGAGCTTCTGTCCGAGGGTGGTGGCAAACTCCCTGAAAGGGAGCCAGACAATAGCCGGGGGCAACGCCCCCGGACTGGAAGTTGAAATCCCCCAGGCTGACCCTGAAAGGGTCAATAGGCGGGCTCGTGAGCCTTATCGTGCATATCATTTTTTCAACCAAACACCGGCATGCGATACAGATTCGACACGACGAACGCTATTTGTGGTCATGAATCGCTATGCGACCCCTTCAGGGTCGGTCCTACGATGGCGACACGTTCGCACGGGGCGCTGCCCCCGGGCTATTATATTGCGCCCTTCCAGGGCGGAAGCTCGGGGAAAAGCATGGCGAAATCGAGGAACGAAGCCACTATCTCATTTAGAATCAGTGAATCGATCGCGCAGCGCCGAGCCTCTGTCTTGAGGGAAATGCTGGCAAGCTCCCTGAAAGGGAGCCAGACAATAGCCGGGGGCAACGCCCCCGGACTCGAGGTCGAAACACCCGTGATGACCCTGAAAGGGTCAATAAGCTGCGAATCAGTATGCGACCACTTCAGGGTCGGTCGTACGATGACGACACCTTTTCCGCGGGCGCTGACCCCGGCTATTACATTGCGCCCTTCCAGGGCGGAAGCTCGGGAAAAGCATGGCGAAATCGAGGAACAAAGCCACTATCTCATTTAGAATCAGCGAACAGCTCGCGCAGCGCCGAGCTTCTGTCCGAGGGTATGGTGGCAAGCTCCCTGAAAGGGAGCCAGACAATAGCCGGGGGCAACGCCCCCGGACTCGAGGTCGAAACACCCGTGATGACCCTGAAGGGGTCAATACGCTGCGAATCGGTATGCGACCCCTTCAGGGTCGGTCTGTGATGACGACACCTTTTCCGGGGGCGCTGCCCCCGGCTATTGCATTGCGCCCTTCCAGGGCGGAAGCTCGGGAAAAGCATGGCGAAATCGAGGAACGAAGCCACTATCTTTTTTAGAATCAGCGAAACGCTCGCGCAGCGCCGAGCTTCTGTCTTGAGGGTATGGTGGCAAGCTCCCTGAAAGGGAGCCAGACAATAGCCGGGGGCAACGCCCCCGGACTCGAGGTCGAAACACCCGTGACGACCCTGAAAGGGTCAATACGCAGACCGAGATGGGATCTAAGGCGTGGCGCAGACGCTAGTGAACCAGATGGGGCGTGAATCGCTATGCGACCCCTTCAGGGTCGGTCCTATGATGACGACACCTTTTCCGGGGGCGCTGCCCCCGGCTATTACATTGCGCCCTTCCAGGGCGGAAAAACATACCGAAATCGAGGAACGAAGCCACTATCTCATTTAGAATCAGCGAAGCGCTCGTGCAGCGCTCGTCGAGAGCCCAGGAAGCCAAGACGGGCCTTGCGCCTTATAGGAACCAACCATGAGCACCCAAGTGACCACCAAGCCCGAAACCGCTTCCAAGAAGCACACCCCTTACGTCCCCGAAACCATGGAGATGAAGGAGTTCACGTTCCGCGCCTTGCTCATCGGGCTGATGATGACGGGAATCCTGGGATCCGCCAATGCCTATCTCGGCTTGAGGGCCGGGATGACGATTGCCGCCACCTATCCCGCAGCGGTGATCGGGATGGCGCTGCTGCGACTGATGAAGGGGTCGCTGCTGGAAGAGAATATCGCCCGCACGGTGGGCTCCATTGGCGAGTCCGTTGCGGCGGGTGCCGTCTTCACCATTCCTGCTTTCATCATGGCGGGCTTATGGCCGGGGCTGACCCGGGCGAAATACTGGAACTCGGTCGCGCTGATGGTGATCGGCGGAACCCTCGGCATTCTGTTCGTCACGCTGCTGCGCCGCGTAATGGTGGAGGACCCCGAGCTTCCCTTTCCGGAGTCTGTCGCCGCTTCGCAAATCCACAAAGCCGGGCAGCAGGGCGCGAAGGCGGCGAAAATCCTGTTCGCCAACATGGGCTTCGGCGGCTTCCTGTACCTTCTGGGCGCGGTAAACGTCTTTAGCGCCAGCAACACGTTTCCCGTCAGCATCAGCGCCCTCGGCAAGAAGCTCTTGTTGCGAACTAGCACCAATCCCAGTGTAGCGACCACCATCACGGGCGGAGGTACCATCTTCACCGGCCCGGACGTGAGTCCCGCTTATCTTGGTGTCGGCTACATAATTGGGCCCAGGCTCGCGTCGCTGAATTTCGCCGGCGGCGTGCTGGCCTGGGGCTTGTTGGTTCCTCTGCTCACCTTCGCCGTGGGTCCCTACATTCAAACCGGACAGCCGGCGGGCCACCCGATCTCATGGACACTGCTGTCTCAGGCGATCTATTTCTCAGTGGTGCGGCCCATCGCGGTGGGCGGAATGCTGGTGGGCGCCACTTATACCCTGTTCAAGATGCGCAAGCAACTGGCGGCCGGCATGGGGCGAGCCATCTCCGATCTCAAGAAGTCCGCTGTTGTGCAAGCGTCCGGTAGCCGCACCGATCGCGACCTGAACTCCAAAGCGGTATTCGTGGGTGTGGGGCTCGTGCTGGTGGCGATGATCGCGCTCTACTACTTCTTTATCGGCGGCGCGGGAAATCTCTCGAGCTCACAAGTGGCAACGGCCGCGTTGGTGGCCGCCTTGGTGATGGTGGTACTCGGCTTCTTTTTCGCCGCCGTTTCCGGCAACCTAGTGGGCATGATCGGCTCCTCGAATAATCCTGTCTCCGGACTCACTCTTTGTACGCTAGTCATCGCGGCTCTGCTGATGGTGGCTTTGGGAGTGTCGGGAACCGGAGGTGTAGCCGCGGTTCTGGGTGTCGCAGCGGTCATCTGCGTATCGTCCGCGGTTGCGGGCGAGATGCTGCAGGACCTCAAGGTGGGCTACATCCTGGGCGGAACGCCAGCGAAGATGCAGATCGGCGACCTGTGCGGCATCGTGGTGGCATCTCTTGTCCTGTTCGTCCCGCTAGCTGTCCTCGACAAAGCCTACCATTTCGGCAGCCCTGCTTTGCCCGCGCCGCAAGCCGGACTGATGTCCATGCTGGCGAAGGGCATCGTGGGAGGCGACATGGCGTGGCCGCTGGTGATTGTCGGGATCCTGTTGGGACTGGCCATGATCATGATCGAGGTGAAGAGCGTCATGCTTTTTGCAGTGGGTATGTACCTTCCGCTGGGAACGACGTTCGCGATTTTTCTAGGCGGCATCATCCGCTGGATTACGGACAAACTGCGCGATCGCCAGGGGCTGAACGAGGCCCAGAAGGCTCGGGTGGATAACGCCGGCGTGCTCACAGCTTCGGGATTGATCGCCGGTGAGGCGCTGTGTGGTCTGGTTATCGCCGGCCTCGTGGGGGCAGGCCGTGACGTCACCCTCGTCCACTGGACGGCGCCCATTTGGGCCGCGCTGGCTGCTCTCGCTGCTTTGATCGCGGTCATGGTAAGAGTGCCGCTCGCGAACGCGGGCAGCCCTGACGAACCGGCTCCTCCGGCGGCGATTATGTGAGGAGAGCAAGCTCAGGCGAGGAGACGTGAGCCCCATCAGCCTGTTTGCCGCGCGCGCCGGGGAGTCTAATGCCTCCCCACCGTTGCGTGAGCCCTATGTCGCGGCCGTGCCGGAGTGGTCTCAGCATCTTCCGTCCTACGCTCAACGCAGGCTGCCTTGTAACCAATCCCGAGCACGACGGCCAAGACCAGCGCGTTGGCCGGAATTTGCAGGTTAAAGTCGGTAGCGCTATGCAGCAGAATCGCAAACACGCTTCCTATGCACCCCAGCAGTACCGAGGGACGATAACGGCGGGAGTCAGTTACGAAGGCAATGACCATACGCACGAGCAGGTAGAGGATGGGAGCGAAGAGAAGCGAAGCACCCAACAGCCCTGTTTCGGCCGCAAACTCCACGTAGTCATTGTGGACGTGTTCGACGAAGTAGATCACCCAATCTGACTGATAATGCCGAAAGGCGACTGCGAAGGTCCCGAGGCCAGTGCCCGCCCAGGGATAGTCGCGAATGATGCCCAGGGCGTCTTTGTAAAACGAGAGCCGCGTCGCAACGTCGAACTCCTTTTGACCAAGACCTAACGTTTCGAAGCGCGCCAGCATGGGCCCTAGTCCAATCCACAGCCCGTAGCCCACAGCTACCGCCAGGAAGATGAACAGACCTAGCAGCCAAGTCTTGCGGCGCACGCGCAGTTGGGCCAAAAGCGCGATGAAGAGCAGGCTGATCAAAGCGCCAAGAATACCGGATCGCGAGCGGGAGAACAGCAGCCCCACGAGCATGACAATCACCAGGAAGACACAAGCCACCGCCGCGAAGCCCGCCGAGGATCCCGACTGCCCCGAACGAAAGGACCTCCGGCCACGGCCTTCCTGCCATATCTGGAAATAGTAGAAGACGTAGCCCACCACAAGAGGCAGCGTCATTTCCAGGGCCCCGGCGAAGTGGTTATGGTTGATGTAGGTGCCGGTGGCCATGCCCGTGTAAGCCTGTTTACTGTAAGTGAAGATTTTCTCCCACCCGGTCAGGTATTCGACCGAGCCATAAACCGCTTCGAAGAGTCCTAAGCCGATCAAGGAACGCACCAAAAGGCTGCTTCTTCGGCGGGAATCGAACACGTGGACGGCGAGCACAAAGGCCGCCAAATACGCCAAGAATCGGATCCCAGTGAGAATCGTGGCGTGGGGATAAATGCTTAACGTCACCCAGGCTGTGCCTGAAACATGCAGAGGGTTGGGACCCTGAAACCGCGCGGGCTCTAGCAAGCGAATCAATCCAGGCGGTAGTGGCACTAATTCGAGGCCCAACCAGAGTGCAAACAACATCGGCGGCATCGCCACGTGCAGCTCAATCCGCCCCTGCCAGGTTTCATGAATCAGCAGCGCCAGCAGGGAGGCGAACACAACGATTTCCATCGCCGAATAGGCGGCAGGCACCACACCGCCAAAAGCCAAGGCGGTACCCACCACTACGACGGCCAGGACGATCTCGAGCGTCCGATTCATCAATCGTGCCGCGCCCTAATAAGCGTTGCGGTCGCGAAATCCTCTCCACAGAGTGAGCCAGAGAATTTTCAGGTCGAGCAGAAAAGACCAGTTTTGGAGGTAATAGAGATCGCACTCAACTCGACGGGCGATGGAGGTATCGCCGCGCCAACCATTAACCTGAGCCCATCCCGTGATGCCAGATCTGAGGAAGTGGCGCACGTTATATTCCTCGATCTCAACCGAGAACTTGTCGACAAAGTGAGGGCGCTCGGGACGGGGACCCACCAGGCTCATGTCGCCGCGAACTACGTTCCACAACTGAGGGAGCTCGTCCAAATTGAACTGCCGCAGAAAGGCACCGCAGGCCGTGCGGCGAGAATCGTCCATGGTTGTCCAGACCCGATCGGCCGAGTCCTGGCTTTCAACCCGCATGGTTCGGAATTTATGAATCAGGAAAGTTCGGCCGTGGAGCCCCACTCTCTGTTGGGAGAAGAAGACGGGGCCGTGTGAAGTCAGCTTCACGAGGATTGCGATGAGAGCTATAACTGGCGAGAGCAGCGCCAGGAGAATGCCAGCCACGACCACGTCAAACGAACGCTTCAGTATCGCGTAGACTGGCGAGTCGGCCGGGCTGCGATGCAGATCAACCACCGACGTTCCAAAGAACTCGAACACCGTGGCGCTGGAAGACACTTCCTTCAAAAAGTCGCAGACCAGCCGTGAGGGCACCGAAACGTGCGCCAATGCCCGTTTTAGCTCCGGCAACAGGCTGAGCTCGGCGAGAGGCAGCGCCACCAAGATCTCATCCAGCGGCTCTCGGCGGCACACCGCCTCTAGGTCTTCCACTGCTCCCAGGCGGCGTACGACGCCGCCTAGGCTGTCACCAACGGCTACATATCCTATAACTTTGCACGGCACCCAGGAGTTCTCTCGCACCCGCTCAGCCACTCGCTCGGCGCACTGGCCATCTCCAACGATCAGGATTCTGACATCCGCCTTTGGACCTGAATGCCGGTGGGCGAGGATGAGTAGGACCTTAGGTAGAATCATCACGAAAAGGATGTTCAGAAGCCCAAGTAAGATGATGAAGAGGCGAGAAAACGAATACGTCCGGACAAAGAATGCACCAAAGAAGATCGCCATGAGCGTGGCCGCTGTCACCCAGACAGAACCCCAAAGCCAACGTGCCTGGTTTGCGGCCATCCAAAGCTGGTCGAGCTCCGCGAGGCGGCACAGCGCACCCCACGTCAGCGCTGCCACCAGATAGAGCAAGACGTAGTCCGATGGGCGCACGTCCGGCCGCACCGAAACGAACATGGGACCGAAGCGCAGCCAATAAGCCATCCAGTAAGCGGCCGAGAACGCTCCGTACAGACCAAGCTTCAGCGCGATCTGCTGGAAAACGAGTTTACTTCGGATCATAGACCGGACCGAACCTCAAACCCCCCTTCGAGCGTGTCGATACCGTCGACCGACAGAGCACTGCAAGGCTCAAAGCCGACAATCGGCCACTACGGAGTCCGCGACCGTTGCAGCGCTGGGCATGAGGTCCTATCATCGCGCGCGACTTGCCATTATAACATTGAGTGACAACCGATTATAGAGCGACGCCGCCGACCGCAGGGTGCTCCAATTTGAGGGCCGCTCCATCCCGGATTTGCTTTTCCCAGTAAGCCTCAAGGTCACTTAGGGTTTTCTTCAATTCGTATTCCGGCGACCAGGCAATTTCGGCTCGCACTCTTGCGGGATCCCCCCACAGCACCGTCGCCTCTCCCGCGCGAACCCTCGTCGCTTCGATGCGTACCTCGATTGGGATCGGAACTTCGGCAGTCAAGCATTCGATGAGCAGGCCGACGGTAACTGCCCGTCCGGAGCAGAGTTGATAGACCTCGCCCGCCCGGCCCCGGTCCATAAGAAGTGCATAACCGCGCACGATGTCCCGCACGTCCGAGAAATCACGTCCAACGTCGGGGTTCCCCACCGAAATGACCGCTGGACGCAAGCCGCACGCGATCTCAGCTACCTGCCGGGCGAGACTCGAGCAAACAAAAGCTGGGCTCTGGCGCGGTCCAGTATGATGAAAAGGGCGGACTCGCACCACGGGCAAGCCGTAGCTCAACCCGAATTGCAATGCTAGAAACTCGGCGGCGACCTTACTTCCGGCGTAAGGGCTGGCCGGCCGGAGAGAGGATCCCTCTCGCAGCGGCAAGTCTACCTCGTTCACCTGGCCGTAGACGTCCGAGGAACTCACGAGCAGCAGCCGCGCCTCAAACCCCAGATCCCGCCACGACTCCAGGAGGTTCAGGGTCCCGCCGAGATTTACGTCATAGCACTCGCGGGGATTGTGGAATGACTCGACCACCGACGAAAGGGCGGCCAAATGATAAATGCGATGAGGTCTTACCTCCGCCAGGATCCGCCGCACTCGATCGAAGTCCCGCAAATCAGCATGTTCCAATCTGACCTGCGGAAGCAAATGCTCGATCCCTCCAAGGCTTTCCTCAGGGCGGGCGATCAGGGTTAAGTCACAGTTCTGGTTAAGAAGGTGTTCGGCAAGGTGCGAGCCAGCGAAGCCGGCGCCCCCGGTGATCAACGCCTTCATGGCCTGCTCTCAGTGTGTCGCAAACCCCGCGTTTCAATGGCGGCGAGATCGGCGTCCACCATCATGGCCACGAGGCCCTCGAATGTAACTGTGGGGTGCCAACCCAGCTCCTGCTCTGCTTTTGAAGCATCACCACACAGGTGATACACCTCAGCCGGCCTAAGTAGCGAGGGGTCAATCTCAACATGCTCACGATAATCCAGGCCGACGTGTCCGAACGCCGCTTCCACCAACCGGCGGACGGAGTGCGTGGCCCCTGTGGCTACAACATAATCCTTAGCTTCGTTCTGCTGCAACATCAGCCACATCGCCCTCACGTAATCTCCCGTGAAGCCCCAATCGCGCTCAGCGTCAAGATTTCCCAACTTCAGCTTGCGTTCAAGACCCAATTTGATTCGGGCAACGCCATAGCTCACCTTTCGGGTCACGAACTCCAAGCCTCGACGCGGCGACTCATGATTGAACAGAATGCCCGAGCAGGCAAAGATCCCATAGCTTTCGCGATAGTTCACCGTGATCCAATGCCCGTAGAGTTTCGCAACACCATACGGGCTTCGAGGGTGGAACCGCGTGCTCTCATTCTGTGGGCTTTCTGTCACAGCGCCAAACATCTCGCTCGACGACGCCTGATAGAAGCGCACTTGCTGGTTCACCACCCGAACCGCCTCTAGCAGACGTGTAACACCGAGAGCCGTAAATTCCCCCGTGAGAACCGGCTGGTTCCAGGAAGTCGGCACGAATGACTGGGAGGCGAGGTTGTAGACTTCGTCCGGCTCGCTCTGGTTGAGTGCAGTCATGAGCGAACTCTGGTCGAGGAGATCCCCAGCAAGTAGCTCGATGCGGTCCTGGAGGTGCGCGAGACGCTCAAAGTTTATCGTGCTTGACCTGCGCACGAGCCCGAATACTTTGTAGCCTTTGTCCAGCAGAAATTCCGCCAGGTAGGAACCGTCCTGGCCCGTGATTCCAGTAATTAAGGCGCGCTTTCCCATCAAACCTCCGTCGCTTGGCGGAAACCAGCACCCACCCTGGGGTTCCAGCCGGGCTTCAAATCCTTGACGTCACCTACGCTGTCCAAACCATTTATTATTGAGGATATCGCGGCTTTGATTTCGGCTTCGCTTCCCGGACGCTCCGAAATTCGGACAATTGCGGCTCCGGTCGGGCTTCCGAGCCTCCGTCGCAACTAAGCTGAAGTCTTCTACCCAGCGGACTAAAGGTCGCAAAATTCGCAATTTTGAGGCGCTGACAGATTAGTTTCAGCGTTGTCGCTAAGACGCCGATTCCATACATGACGCTTCTTCGAAAATCGATGGACGACGCCTCTCTAAAGTACTTCGTTGGGCAAGATATCTCCCCGATGCGGTAACCAAAATAGATGCACTGCGCCAGAATCTCATTGTCGAAGACGAAATCGTCTGAATTCTCAAGCAAGGGTAATTTGCGGAGGACCCCGCTGCTGAAAGCCCTGAAGCCGCTGTGGTACTCCGAAAGCTTTGCGCCTGTGAAGAGATTTTGAAAGGCTGTCAGCAGGCGATTCGCGACATACTTGTAGAGCGGCATCCCGCCCTTTCGGGCTCCTCCTCCGAGAATTCTTGAGGCGACTACAACATCGTAAACCCCGGCGGCAACCATACCCGCCATCGCAGTGACCAGTAACGGAGTGTATTGATAGTCTGGATGGACCATCACCACGATGTCCGCCCCGGCGGCGAGCGCCTCACGATAACAAGTCTGCTGGTTGCGCCCATACCCG
>DATJYK010000374.1:0-2208 GCA_035578005.1 Terriglobia bacterium | reverse complement strand
TGTCGAGTCGAGGGTTGCAGCGCCCGCGAGGGGTGCGGCGACAACAGAGTAAGTTCCCCACGCGTCGGCGCCAGAAACTGAGTAAGGTTCGGGTTGAGGTCGCGCAATGCATCAGAATACTAAAGTGAACAGTATTGGGCTTCAGACCCGCCGTAAGGAGCGTCCCAATGATTTCAGTAGCTTGTAACGAGGGCGTCGGTGTGACGGGCCTGAAAGCCCCGCCCTTCCGAGGCCCGAAAGTCTCTTTTTCCGCAGTCCTCCAGGAACTCGCACTCTCGCTCGCCGCCAGCATGCCTGCCGCCGATCACGCTCATCTGTGATGTGCGTCACTTAACTTGCTGGCGACCGATTCATAGTGAAGCAGGGAGGATCTATGGCGACCGGGCGTGTGTTGCAAGCCCGCCGCCATGAGGAGCTCCGGCGAGATGCACCACGCCGGGGCGGGTTCGCGTCCAGGGCGGAAGTTCACCCCCTTTTAAGCCGCCCTGGGCGTAGCCCGGCGCAGGAAGGGAGAAACGCAATGAAACCGGTTCACGAAAGCTTCAGGATGGTGAGAGTGTCCCCGGAAGCCATCTCCACAGATCACATCCGAAAAGAGGTCGCAAACTCACGAGAGCCTTACGAACTCTACAAGCTGAAGGTATTCGATAATGACGGTCCCTTCGACGGGAACCTGGAAGTGGCATGGTTTCCCGGGCACCGGCACATCGAACTTTGCTGGGACACGTCAGCCGACGTGCCCAGACTCATGCGCGATGATAACTGGTGGGGATGGGGGACCGAATCGGCCGACGTCAGGGGCTTGACCGATGGCATTGGGGAGTTCCTCAACCACCACGAGAAGTTCGCCGCCGAGAAGCATTACGAACACCTCAGTCCATCGCTGGGCCCGACGCGACCTAACTGACACCGCGCAGCGCGGCGCCCACGCGTCGTTGTTTGGTATATAGGCGCCTTTTCTCCGACTTCACTCGCACACATCGCGAGAAGCGCGCGACGTATGCTCCACCCGTAGCGTGAGCATCATCGCTCGTACCAACGGAGGACTCGCAGCGCGCGCAGAGTGTTCCACCGGCTGGGCTGGCCATCGCCGTCATCGAGCGCGAAGTGGACCGCTCCGGGATGGGTATTCTCCAGAAGCCAGGTGCCGTCAGATTGCTGCTTGGATCGAAGCAACTCAATCGCTTCATCCATGCGCCGGTCCGGCGGATCGCCAGCCGCGCGGAAGTACTCCAGGGCACGCAGCACGTCGTAGTGCCAGCGGGTCGGAAACGAGAATTGCAGCCATGCGGGGTCAACGACGGCGCCGGTGCTTTTACGCCGAAACAACTTTCGTTCGAGGAGGTACTCCTCGCCCCGGCGGCGAGCCGCGATGGATTCCGCCGAGCCGCCCCTTGCGCGCTCGTGGGCCAACAGCCCTTCCAGCACTCTGATTGTGGTGTGGAAGGAAGAGCGAACCGAACCATTCTCCACCTCGCAGTTCCACCCTCCGTCCTCGAGTTGCTCACCGAGTAGCCGGGCGACTACGCCATCGACATCCTGATCGAAGTAGGCGCCCAACGCGATAGTCATGCCGTTGATGCACGGTTCGACTTCGCCGCTAAAGAACGGCTGGCCGGCATGCTCCCAACGGCAGTGCTCCCGGACCTGCGCCACCGCCCGGCGCACCTTGTCACAGTGAGGATCAACACCGAAGTCACGCAGAAGGACGAGACTATATGCCGTGGCGGTCCAGGGCTGCCCGCCGTTTCTGGATTTGGCCCTCGGCCAGGGGAATAGTGCGCCTCCCGCCCACTGGCCGTCTTCGCCTTGCAAGGCCAGCAGCCGGGCACACCACCCTTCGGTTGCGACGCGGGCGCGCTCCGCCGCGACGGTTTCCGCCGGCGCATCAGCGAGATCGCGCAACACCTGCCAGCGGATGGCAGGGTCGGAGTCGAGCAGCCAGTCCAGTACGGCCATGGGCCGAGTCTATCATGCCCAGGCGCGCCTGCTGGGCAGATGGCGCTGGGAGTGAAACCAGCGGCGCAGCTCTACCACTGGGGTCGGCGAGGGTCAACACGCACGGCCGCGGGGGCTGGCGGGTACTGGTGTCATTCGCTGGGCGGAACCCTCCGGGGCGCAGTCATTCCCGCGAAGGCGGGAATCCACTTTCTTGACACCTTCTTTTTACAAGGACTTCTGCAATGGATTCCCGCCTTCGCGGGAATG
>DATJYK010000373.1:0-2908 GCA_035578005.1 Terriglobia bacterium | reverse complement strand
AGGGCGTCGAGCTTAATCTGGCTTTCTACCAAGAGGTCAACGACCTCTCCGAGAGCCTTCATTGAGGGCTGGCCGGTTACTCTGCTCATCAAGATTTCCCTTCAATTCTGTCGTTCAATCTCCCGCAACTGGCGACCAATTGGCTTTCGGGGCCGGCACACCAAGGTGTTCATGCCTGCCAACGAACTCATCTTCGAGAGCGGCCCATTGCGGCAGCCCAACGATGTCTTCATACTCTCCGAACGTGACCGACTCCTCCACGGGCATCGGGCGGCCTGCCTTGAGGTCCGCGACCGCCTCTTGAATCGCGCGAGTCACGCGGAAAATGACGGTGGAGGGATAAAGGAGCATCGTGTAGCCGAGCGCGTACAGTTCCTTTGGGTCCATCCAAGGCGTTCTGCCCCCGCCTTCGAGAATGCTGGTTGCCAGCGGGACTCCTCGCAACCTCTCTCCGACTTTCTGCAACTGCTCCGCTGTCTCCACGGCCTCGATGTACACTCCGTCGGCTCCCGCCTCCAGGTAGAGTTCGGCGCGGCGGAGCGCCTCGTTAAGGCCAAGCGGCGCAAGCGCATCGGTCCGCGCCATAATGAAGGTTTCGGTGTCGTGACGGGCTGCAACCGCGGCGCGAATTTTGCCGGCGTGGACCTCGGCCGGCACGACTTTCTTGCCGAGCATGTGGCCACAGCGCTTCGGCGCCTGCTGGTCCTCGAGGAAGATCGCCGATGCGCCCATCGCCTCATATCCCTGCACCACCCGGGTCACGTTCTTCGCGTCCCCGTAAGCATCGTCTGCATCGACGAGCACGGGCAGTGAGGATGCGGCGATCGTATCGCGCATCACCGCGCTGTTCTCGCCGAACTGCGCGAGGTCGATGTCCGGATACGCGAAGCGCGACCCGACCAGCGCGAATCCGCCAATCTGATAGGCGGGATAGCCGGCCAATTCGATCAAGCGCGCAGTCAGTGCATCGTGCGCCACGGGGAGAAGCAGCGGGGCGCCCTCGCTGAGCACCTTCCGCCAGGTCTTGCGCGAGCGCTTATTGGTGCCAACGAATCTGTTCATTCTCACAGTCCTTTCACACCGAAACACCCGCCTGCACGCATTCTTCCCATCAACACGGGCCCGCCGCTGTCCGGAGCAGTTCTGATCGAAACATCCATCGGTTGAATGCCGGCCTCAACTGACTGCTCGTTCTTCATGCACCCAGAACCGCTCGCGCAGCATCCTCTTTAAGATCTTTCCGGAGCCGCTCTTGGGTAACTCGGTATCCAGGAACTCGACGCGGCGCGGGATTTTGTAACTCGCGAGACTCTGCCGGCAGTGCGCGACAAGGTCCTCCAGAGTGAGCGCCATTCCAGGCTTCGGCACAACGCAAGCCATCACCAGTTCGCCCCACTTCGGATCTGGGATTCCGAAGACCGCGGCTTCGCGAACTGCCGGATGCGCGTAAATGATCGCTTCGACCTCCCCGGAGTAAACATTCTCGCCTCCGGTGACGATCATGTCTTTCGAGCGGTCCAGAATGTAGAAATATCCGTGGGAATCCTGATAGCCGATGTCGCCGGTGCGAAACCAGGCATCACGAAATGCAAGCCTGCTGTCCTCGGGATTATTCCAGTAACCTCGCATGATATTCGCGCCCCGCGCGGCCAATTCCCCTCGCCTTCCGGCTTCAACTTGCTCTCCTGATTCGTCTAAGACCTGCAGATCGATGCCCGGACAAGGGCGGCCGCAGGACAACAACCGGTCCTGCGTATGTTCTCGGTCCTGTAGTCCCGTCAGGAAGCCAGTCTCGCTGAGTCCATAGACTTGAACCAGTTTCGCCCACGGCAGAAGTTCCTTCGTGCGCTGAAGGAGTTCGGGCGCCATGGGAGACCCTCCGTACGCGAGAACATCCAGACTGCTCAAGTCGTACCTCCGAGCCTCCGGGAACTGAGTCAGCAAATTGATCATCGTCGGAACCAAGACGGTATGGCTGACGCGCTCGCGTTCGACGGTCTCACAGAAGCTCTGCGGGTTGAACTTTGGAATCGTGACCTGCGATGCGCCGAAAGCCGGCGCCGCAAAGATGGCGGGAAAGTCGGCAATATGAAACAAGGGCGCCGCATGCAAGTAGACGGCGCCTTCCGTATAGCGCATCCAGTAGTTGAAGTGGTGGATATCGGCCAGGACATTGGCGTGAGTCACCATCACGCCCTTCGGCCGGCCCGTCGTGCCGCTCGTGTAAATGAGAGCCAGTATCGCTTCCGGGTCATACACAACGTCGGGAGGAAGATCGTTCCGAATCTCCAGGGGATCCTGATCGAGCACCCGCTGCCACGATATCCGGACCGTTGGAGAGGGTAACGAGGAATGACGGACCAGGCCATGCGGAGCCGCATCGGCAAGCACCCGATCAATTTCCGCCAACGAGAGTCGTGTGTTGATTGGAACCGCGATGACTCCAAGCCAGCTGCATGCGTACACCAACTCGATGTACTCGGGGATGTTCGGTAAGAGCAAGGCGAGCCGGTCTCCCGCGTCAAAACCATGGGCGCTGAGAGCGGCTGCTATGCCTTTAACCCGCGTTTCCAGTTCGGAGAAAGATAAGCGAGTGTCTCCGGGAGCAAGCGCCGTCCCCGCCGAATAGTATCGGGACGCACGGCCGAGTGAATGGACATAAATCATCGCTTGCTCCCAAGAAATGGAGATATTGGCCTTGAAGCAATCCTCGCTGTGCTTTTATGCGCTGCGAGCAGCTTTTGCTTCGCTCCCGACCGCAGCCTGAGCTTTCTTTTCATCCTTCGCGCGAGTAGCAAGCAATTCCAGCAACATGGCATCGCGCTCGCCTTCGAGTTCTTCAATCGAACGGTTACCGGCTTCTTTCAAAACCCCTTCGAGCAGCGTTTGCTTAACCTCGGGGCTGAAT
>DATJYK010000372.1:0-58623 GCA_035578005.1 Terriglobia bacterium | reverse complement strand
ACAATTTCAGGAGGCGGACTGCGGACGAAAGAAGCTTCACCACGGAGGTCACGGAGGCTCACAGAGATTTTCTCCGTGCTGTCAGTGTCCTCCGCGGTGAATGCTTCTTCGCGGGCCGACCGGAAGCTCAGCGCAAGCGTCAGGGTTTCTTGACTTCCACCCAATCTGCCGCCTAACATCGTGCCCGTGGCTCAGGCAAAGCGTGAAAAGGCCGTTTCCACGGTTAAGAGCATCGTTCTCGGCGTCACGGGCGCCAGTGGCGCGATATTCGCGCGGCGCTCTCTGCAGATGCTTGAGGCTGACGAGCGGGTGGGCAAGATTCATCTTGTGGTGTCGGCAAGCGGCCTCAAGGTGTTGCGCGAAGAGCTGCACCTGAACGTCAGCAAGTCCGCCGGCATCCCGTCACTGCTGGCCGGGTGTGCGACGCGCAAGACGATCTACCTGCTCGATTCCGACACCGGCGCATCAATCGCGAGCGGCTCCTACCAGGTGGACGGCATGCTGGTGATCCCGTGCACCACGGGCTGCCTGGCACAGGTAGCCAACGGGATTTCAAGCACGCTCATCGAGCGAGCCGCCGACGTATGCCTGAAGGAGGGCCGCAAGCTGATTCTGGCTATCCGCGATACGCCCTTCAGCCGCGTGCATCTCGAAAACATGCTCAAGGCCCAGCAAGCGGGCGCCGACATTTTCCCCATCATTCCTTCCTTTTATCACCGCCCCCGAAGCATCGATGATCTTGTGACTCAGTTCTGCTGCCGGGTACTGGTCCACTTGGGAATCGAACAGAAGGAACAGTTCAAGTGGGAAGGCATGCAGTGATTGATTCATTGGACCATTGAGTCATTGAATCGATGGCACGCGATGGTGTCATTTGCTCCCAAGAGCCGCTCTCAGGCGCAGTCATTCCCGCGAAGGCGGGAATCCATTTCGTCGATGCAGCATTTCCGAAAGCTTGCACAATGGATTCCCGCCTTCGCGGGAATGACTGCGTTCGCGAACTTCAAATAACACAAATACTCAGTGGCTCGTTGAGTTATTTTTGATTCGAATGCGACGGCGGGTCGGCCATACTCTAAGTTGCTGCAGCCTTTGCAGCCTCGCGTTGCGTTGACGCATCGAGTACCCTATGTTAGGTTAGGATTATGAGTTGCAGGAGGGGAGAAGGTCGCAGGGCGAGGAGGAAGTTGGTTGAACGCGGCGCTGCTATTGTTTCAAAATGAAGTTGGGCAGTTGCTGGCCGCTTCGGACCCGGTCGCGCAGATCGTCTTGGTCATCCTGCTTATTTTTTCGGTCGTCTCCTGGGCCGTCATCTTCAAAAAATATCGGAGCTTTAGAGACGCGCGCCGAGCCTCGCTGGAATTCCTCGGTGTCTTTCGCGCCAGCAAGAAACTCTCGGAGATCAAATCTGCGGCGGAGTCGCATCGCGCCAGTCCCTTGGTGGACGTGTTCCTGAACGGGTATCGGGAAATCGAAGGACAAGTTACCTACAGCGAGAATCCCGGCAAGCCTCGCATTCGAAGCTTGAGTTCGGTGCAACGCGCGCTGCAGATTGCGGCTTCAGCGGAACTGACTTCCCGCGAACAGTGGCTGAGCTTTCTCGCCACCACCGGCGGCATCACGCCCTTCATCGGCCTGTTCGGAACCGTGTGGGGCATCATCGGCGCATTTCATGGCCTGGCCAACGCCACGACGGCTTCTCTCCACAGTGTTGCTCCCGGAATATCAGAAGCGCTCATCACCACCGCCGCAGGCCTTTTCGCCGCCATCCCGGCGGTGATCGGCTACAATTATTTCTTGCAGCGCATCAAAGAATTCGGAACCGCGATGGACGACTTTTCCTTGGAATTTCTCAACATGACGGAGCGAAACTTCACCTGAGTTGCGAAACTCGAAGTTGGAAAATCGAAACTCAGAGACTTTGAACTCCCAGTTCCGTCTGACGCCATCCCGGATTTCGAGTTTCGGATTGTCAGTCTCTAACAGCGTGATGAAAAACGGCGTACGATTCATGTCATTTCGAGCCAAGCGAGAAATCTCGCTTTGAAAAGAGAAGACTTACGAGATTTCTCGTTTCGCTCGAAATGACATGAATCGGGTTTTCATTATCCTGCTAATTTCGATTTCGGCTCTGGTTATGGCTTTCACCACCGCTCAGGGACGCACTCGAACGTCGCTCTCCGAAATCAACGTGACGCCTTTCGTGGACGTCATGCTGGTGCTGCTGATTATCTTTATGATTACGGCGCCAGTTCTCGAGTCCGGCATTGAGGTAGACCTCCCGAAGACTCACACCGTGAAGGCGGTGTCGATCCAGAAAGTGGTGATTACCATCGATAAGCGGCAGACACTTTACGTCGGCAACGACCCCGTGAACATCAATCTGTTGGGATCGACAGTCCGAGAGCGCTTGCAAGGATCCAATAACGCACCCGTTTTCATCCGGGCGGACCAGGACGCTCCCTTCGGTACGTTTGCCCGCGTAGTGGACGCGTTGAAGCAAGCCAATGTGACGAACATCAACATTGTGACTGAGCCGTTGAACACCAAGGGGAGCCGGTGAAGTGGGCTGCATGGTCGCAAAACCCGAAACGCGTCACTCGAAACTCGAAATCCGAAACTCGGCGCGACGTTAAGCGGGCCGGCAAACTTCCAATTTCGAATTTCGGATTTCGATTTTCGACGGCATGAAGATGAGCGCTCAAACCTTCCCATTACCGTTTGAGGGCCGCGAGAACCTTCGCCGGTCTCTGCTGGCATCGGCGGCATTCCACGCCGCGCTGCTGGGCGCCCTGCTCGGCTATGGCCTTTTCCGGTTCGGGCGAGGAGCGGACTGGGGCAATCCGTTCGACACCGGATCCAGTACCCGCGTCGGAACCGTGGCCTCGTTACCGGGCGTCCCACTTCCCACTCCACTGCGGACCACACCCAACACTGTGGCGAACGAGAACCCGGGGCTTTATCAGAGCCAGCCGGTAACGCCTCTGCCGCCCGAGCAAGCTATAGAAATTCCCAAGTTCAAGGACGATGTTAAGCCCGACGAGGCTAAGCGCATCAATACGCGTATCCAGAAGCAACAATTGACCCCGCCTGCGAATGCCATTCCGTTCGGCGAAAATGGGCATCCTGCCATGTCCTACAGCCAGAGCGCGACTTCAACCGGCGACACAGGTTTCAGCTTCGGCAAAGGCGATTTTGGCAATCGCTACGGCTGGTATGTCGAAGCCGTGCGCAGCCGGGTGAGTGGCAACTGGCTGCTTTCGACCATCAGCCCCAACTTGACGAGCGCGCCGCGAGTCTACGTGACCTTTGACATCCAGCGCGACGGGAGCATCAGCGATGTGAAGGTGGCGCAATCCAGCGGGAATTCGGATGTGGACCGGTCTGCCTTGCGGGCCGTACTCGCTTCGAATCCGCTGGGACCGCTACCTTCGGACTTTTCCGGCAGCCAAGTATCGGTGAGCTGTTATTTTGATTTCCGCCGTTAGCCGTTGCTGAAGGCGCGGTGGGCCACCTGCTCCGGCCATTATGTAAGGAGATCGTCGATTCCCATGAAACTACAGGCCCTTGCAAACGGGCTCCGCAAGCCAAGCTTGTTACTCCTCTCAGCGACGGTGTTTGCCGTGGCGTTGACAGCACTGATCCTGATACCCGCAGAGCCTGTCAGCGGAGGCCAAATCAACATCGGCATCAACCGAGGCACACCCAGCATTCGCATGGCGGTCACAGAATTCCCGGCTCAATCCGCGGATGCAAGTCTCACCTCACTCACCCAAGAGTTCAACTCCGTCCTTTGGAATGACCTCGATAATTCCGGCATTTTCGATCTCGTTAACCGAAGCTTTTATCCGTTGAAGTCGCCGGTGGCGCCCGGTGACGTGGCGTTTGACCAGTGGGCGAATCCTCCGGTTTCAACCCAGATGCTCGTCTTCGGCAAGACGGAAGTGGTGAACTCCAATCTGGTGGTGACGGCCTATCTGTACGATGTCAAGAATTCTTCGAATCCAAGCGTGCTGGGGAAACGCTTCGTTTCGACGTTGGACGAGATTTCGACGCGGCAGACCGCTCACACGCTTGCCAATGAGATCGTTCAGACCCTGGGCGGCGGCGTCCCTGGAATTGCTCTCACCAAGATCGCCTTCGTGAGCAAGCGGACCGGACACACGGAAATTGAGGTGATGGATTACGATGGTTTCAATCAGCATCCTATCACCAGCTATGGCTCGCTGACCCTCACTCCGCGTTGGTCGCCTGATAACAGCAAACTCGCGTTCACCAGTTACGTGAGTGGCAATCCCGAAATAATGATCTACTCGCTGGTTAGCCATCATTTGCTGCCCTTCACGCATTACTCGGGACTCAACGTGACACCTTCCTGGTCGCCCGACGGTAAGAAAATCGCCTTCTGTTCAAGTTTAAGCGGCGCTCCGGAAATTTATGTTTCAAATCCCGACGGGTCTGGCTTGCAGCGGCTTACGTTTTCTCCGAGCGTCGACATCTCGCCGGTTTGGAACCCCAAGACCGGGACCGAAATCGGTTTTGTGTCAGACCGCAGCGGCTCGCCACAGCTCTATATCATGAACTCCGATGGCTCGAACCTGCGGCGACTTATCACGGGCGGCGGAGACGCAAGCGAGCCTTCCTGGTCTCCCAATGGCCAATTTATGGCTTTCGAATGGAGGGTGACGGAAACAGGGACTTACGATGTATACGTGATTGATATTGCTTCAGGTCAGATTACCCAATTGACACACGACGCAGGGCGTAACGAGCATCCGACTTGGTCGCCGGATGGGCGGCACTTGGTGTTCGAATCCACCCGGGGCGGAAGCCGGCAGGTTTGGAGCATGTTGGCTGACGGTTCCAAGCCTACGCAACTGACAACGGTCGGCGAAAATTGGAACCCAAACTGGTCGAATTGATCCACTTAAGTCTGGTATAAATTATTTATTTCCAATACGATGAGGGTTGGCTTGGATTCTCCCGGAGTTGGATAAAGAGCAGTAGCAGACGATCCGGCTGGAAAAAGCGGAAACTGTATTGTTGTCAACAGGCATCGTCTGATGATAGACTGCTCATCTTCGTTGGTCATTATCGAGTTCGGTGAGGGATATAGCTCGACACCCCACCTGTAAGTGCAAGACGAGAAAAGGTCGAACGTCGCCCACGGGATCACGAAGATGAGGATATGGTTGTCGTCTAAGATGGTCATCGTCTAAGGAGGATCATGATGCGGAAACACCGCCGTGTAGAAGTTCTCTTCACTGCCCTGGGGTTGGTTCTTCTTGCAGGTGCCTGCCAACATCAGAAGAAGGTTGTCGCACCGCCCCCACCTCCACCGCCACCACCGCCGCCCGCTGCACCGGTTTGCAATCTCTCAGCGGAGCCGACGACTGTGGAGAAGGGTCAGTCTGCCACGCTGACGTGGAGTTCGCAGAACGCTACTGATTTGGACCTGCAACCGACGGTAGGTAAGGTTCAGGCTTCAGGCTCACAGTCGGTAACGCCCGATGATTCCACAACGTACACTTTGACGGCCACAGGTGCCGGAGGGAACACGAGCTGCACGGCGCGTGTAACCGTAACCGCACCGCCGCCACCACCACCGCCACCTCCACCGCCGGCGCAACCGAGCGAGGAGGAGTTGTTTAACCAGAATATGAAGCCGGCGTACTTTGACTTCGACAAGTCGGACATCCGGCCTGATGCGCAGCAGGCTCTGCAAGGGGACGCCGACTTCTTGAAGCAGCACCCGAACCTGAAGTTCACGTTCGATGGCAACTGCGACGAGCGTGGCAGCGAGGAATACAACCTCGGTTTGGGTCAACGGCGTGCTGATGCTGCCAAGAAGTTCCTGACTGACAACGGCATATCGGGAGATAACATCACGACCATTTCATATGGTAAGGATCACCCGGTCTGCACGGATAAGACCGAGGACTGTTGGCAGAAGAATCGCAACGCCACGCCGGTGTACGGCACCCAACAGAAGCCCTAACACTGACGATGACCAACCCGGCCGGGGGCGCAAGCTCCCGGCCGAAAACCTGCCGGGCGGTCCCATTAAGTGGGACCGCCTGGCTACTGTTCTCACCTCATCACGTTTGGATTGCGCGCGCCATTTGGCTGTGACGCTCCCGCCTCGGAGTCCGTCTCGGTTGACCCCCCGCCGGGCCAGAGAGTACACTAGCGTGGAAGCGATTTGGGAGCATTGGACCCACAGGAGACGGGCTTGAACTCAAGGTTTTCCCTAACCGTAGCGTTGTTGGTATTCGCCCTTCAGCCGGTTCCGTCCGCTTTCGGAGTAAGCAAAGAAATCATCCAAATGCAGCAGCAGTTGCAGACGCTGCAGCAGGCCGTTGACAACCTGCAGAAGACCGTGGACACCCAGACGGCTGTCCTCAAGACACTGATCGAGCAAGCCAACGACAGTGTGAACTCAATGAAAGCACAAATGGCCGAGCTTCAGCGCACGAACGGCCAGAATCTGGCTACGAGCAACAGCCGGTTCGACAGCGTCACGGGTCAGATCCAAGCCTTGAGCGAGAGCCTCGAAGAAGCCGAGGGACGGCTGGAGAAGCTGAGCGATCAACTCGCCCAGACGCAGAATATAATCCAGACCCTGAATCCAGCTCAGTCCCCGCCGGGCGGCAACAACCCCCCGGGAGGCCAAAATGGGTCTCCTCCGGCAGGTCCAAATACAGGTGGCTCTTCAACGGGTGCGGGCCCGCCGCCTTCACGGCCGAATCCTGACAGCCTTTATAAGTCCGGGTTGAGTGATTACTCGGCTGCACGCTATGATCTGGCCATACAGGAGTTCCAGGAGTATTTGCAGGATTACGCCGATACTGATTTGGCCTCGAACGCACAGTTCTATGTTGGGGACTCGTATTACAACCAAAAGAAGTATGCCGAAGCGATCGATGAGTTCAACAAATGCCTAGAGCGCTACCCAAAGGGCAATAATAAGCTCGCCGTCGCACAACTCAGGAAGGCTTACGCCCTGATCGCTCTCGGAAAAACTCAGGCCGGAGAACGCGAGCTGCGCTCACTGATCAAGCGATTCCCAAGTTCACACGAAGCGGACTTGGCTCGCCAGAGACTGAAGAGGCTTTCCTGAGAGCCGCGCGTGTGAAGTTTGGAATCGCGAATTCCATTTCGAAGGTCTGCCCGGCTCTGGAACTCTAAACTCCCGGGCGACACCTCGCTCATCGGAGGGATACATGAGCGGTTCTGTCAATAAGGTCATCCTAGTAGGACGCTTGGGCAAGGACCCGGAGGTGAAATACACTCCCAGCGGGACGCCCGTAGCGAAGTTTACCTTGGCAACCGATGAAGTCTTCAAGGACCGCACGGGTGAACAGCAGCGGCGTACTGAATGGCACACCATCGTTGCCTGGAGTAAGCTGGCAGAAATCTGCGGCGAGTATCTTGTGAAGGGCAAACAGGTCTATATTGAGGGAAGCATCCGCAGCCGCCAGTGGGAAGATCAAACCGGAAACAAGCGGACAGCCTATGAGATTGTGGCGCGTGATATGAAAATGCTCGGCTCGCGAGCGGACTCCGAGCGAAGCGGCACGGCACCTAGCCGCAGTACGGCTCCGCCGGAGACCGATTCCCCTCCCGCGCCTCCCCCTTCGCCTGAGATTACCGACGAGGACATTCCATTCTAGGTTAATGCCTTTCCGTTAGGCGTACGCTGGTTGCCTCTGAGCCGTTCCTCGTTCTCCTCTTCGGCTCTACTTGTCATGATGCGCCCGGCAGATGAAATTCAGTGGCGCGGCCAGAGAGGCCAGTTCGGAGAGGCAGAGGAACCAGGATGTTGCAACCTCGCTTGCATTGAACGATAATGAGGGCGCTCTCGGGTGATCCAGGGGCGATACCCGAGTAGCTTTCTGATGACCTGCAATTTATGTCACGCCGAGAACGCAGAAGGTTCGTTTAGCTGCTCTCAGTGTGGATCAGCGTTTACCACCCCTTCCGACGCACCAACCTTCTTCGATGCCGACGTCACCGCGCCGGCCGTGTCCCCTGGACGCGGAAAGCTCTCTAGCGGAGCCTCATGGGTTACTCGCGGTCTGGCGGCCGATCTTGAGCCTGGCTCCGATTTCGGTCCTCGTTACCGAATCGAGTCTCTCCTGGGGCGTGGCGGCATGGGCGCCGTCTACAAGGCTTATGATAAGGACCTCGACCGCGTCGTAGCCTTGAAGCTGGTTCGTTCGGGCCTCACCACCGATCCCGAGGTGATGCAGCGGTTCCGGCAAGAATTGTTGCTCGCCAGTAAGATCTCTCACAAAAACGTGCTGCGCATTCATGACCTCGGCGACGTGGATGGGCTGAAGTTCATCTCGATGGCCTATGTGGAAGGCGAGGATCTGGCGCACGTCCTTAAAGCGCACGGACGCTGGCCGGCCGCCAAGGCGATTGAGCTGGCGCGTCAGCTTTGTGGCGCCCTGGCGGCAGCCCACGCCGAAGGCGTTGTTCATCGCGATCTGAAGCCTCAGAATATCCTGATTGACCAGGCGGGCAACGCCTACGTGTCGGATTTCGGCTTGGCGAAATCCCTTGAAGCCGGGGCCGCCATGATGACCCATACCGGCCAACTCCTGGGCACGCCCCGCTACATGTCGCCTGAACAGGTGGAGGGAAAGCCGGCGGACCACCGCAGCGATCTTTACGCCATGGGGCTGATTCTCTATGAAACTGTCACCGGCGACGTGCCTTTCACCGGGGAATCCACCCTTCAGGTGATGTATCAGCGCTTGAAGAACGACCCTGTGAACCCCAAGATACTGCACCCGGAGCTGCCGAATCACCTGGTTCGCATCATTCTGCGATGCCTTGAGCGCGATCCTGAGCGGCGGTATCAGGCCGCGCAAGAGGTCTTGCATGACCTCGATGCGTCAGGCGGCCACGTGAGTTTGCGAAACCTGGCGGTCTCAATTCGGCACCCGAAGCACAAGAGGACTTGGGTGATAGCCACGGTGGCCGCGCTTGCGCTTGTTGCCGCGCTGGCTGTACCGTCAGTTCGAAATTACTTTTTTCATCCCGGGGCCCCTACCGAAGGCACAGCCCGTCCACAAAGTATCCCCTCGTTGGCCCAAGGAAAGTACATCGCGGTCTTACCTTTTCGGGTGCTGGGCGATTCGGCCCTCGGCTATGTGGGCGAGGGGCTTCAAGAAGCGCTGGCTGCCAAGTTGTTCCAGTTGCAAGGCGTTCACCTCATTTCTGCGGAGACTTCGCGGAGTGGACCAGCCCCGGCGAGCTTTGATCAGGTTGCACGCGAACTCAACGCGAATCTTATCCTGGAAGGCACGGTTCAGGAGAGCGGCGGCAAGATCGCAATTGTCGCTAACCTTCATGACATGGCAAGCGGCAAGCTCGTATGGAGCCAAGAGTTTCCTGGAGTCCCTGGGGATCTGTTGACGCTGGAGGATGAAATCTACTCGGCGCTGCTGGGCGCGCTGAAGCTCTTTCCCAGCAATCAGGAATTGGCCCTTGCCACCCGCCATCCCACTGAAAACCTCGAAGCTTATGACCTGTACCTGAAGGGCAGGGATGCGATGCGCGGCCAGCAGGATCCCAAAAACGTTGAGGCCGCCATCGACTACTATCACGAGGCACTCCAAAAGGATTCGGGCTTTGCCTTGGCGTACGCAGGCTTGGCGGACGCCAGCCGTATGATGTACTTTTCGAAGAGGGACCACGTTTGGGCCGAGAAAGCACTCGAGGCCGCGCAGCAAGCGCAGCGGCTAAATGATAACCTTCCGGAAGTCCATTTCTCGCTGGGCAGCGTCTACGACGCAACGGGCAGGACGGCCGAGGCCATCACCGAATTGCGTCGGGCCTTGGAACTGGCGCCGAACTCCGACGAAGCCTACCGGCGCCTCGGCTCTGCTTACATGAGCGCAGGGCGAAAGAACGAAGGCATCCGAGCCTTCGAGAAAGCCGTCGATCTTAATCCTTACTATTGGTACAACTACCGCGTGCTCGGAGAAGCTTACTTCCAAACAGGAGACAACGAGAAAGCTCTAGCCGCCTGGCAAAAGATCATCCAACTGGAGCCCGAAAATGCTCTTGGTTATGAGGATGTAGGAGCCGTTTTTCTGAACGAGGGGAAATACAGCGAATCCATCCCCATGTTCCAGAAGGCGCTTCAACTGCAACCCACCGGCGACATATATTCTGACCTTGGAACGGCGTACTTCTACCTCAAACGTTACGAAGACGCTGTGCAAATGTTCGTGAAGGCGACAGAGATGAACCCCAATGATCAAGTGCTGATCGGGAATCTCGCCGATGCGTATCGCTGGTCTGGACAGAAAGATAAGGCCAATGCGACTTACGATCGGGCGATCTCGCTAGCCGTTAAAGATTTGCAAGTGAATCCCCGTGACGCGGGCGCCTTGCAAAGCGTCGCGCTGTACTACGCGAAGGAGGGTCAGTACACCTGGGCACAGGATTACATTCACAAAGCGCGCGCCATCGACCCGAACAACGTCAACTACGTTTACAGCGAGGCGGTGGTCAACGCGCTTGCGGGCAAACAGCAGGACGCGCTGAAGGCCCTCCGTGAAGCCTTTGAAAAGGGATATTCAACCGACCAGGCCAGGAATGACCCGGAGCTAAACAGCCTGCGGGGAATTCCCGAATTCGATAAGTTGGTGAGTAAACCTGCGGGCAAGCCGGGCTAGGAACCAGCTTCCGACCTCGGGCGCGTACGAGTGCGCTGCCCTTCACGATCGCTTACGACGAATTGCAAGCGAGCCCAACCCCGCCAGCAACAAGGCCATCGTTCCCGGCTCGGGCGTGGTCGTTGCTGAACCCGAAAAACTGAAATCGGAAGGAAAGCCGTTAAACTGCAAAGTGAAATCGCCGTGAAATGGAATCGATCCATCTGTGAAGCTAACTTCGGTACCGCCCGGAATTGAGTCCACGCCGCACATGCTGAACGGGCTACCAAACAGCTCGCCGCATGTGACGGTGCTAGGGTCGATGCCCAGCGCGTCAAACGTGAGCTGGGTAATTGTGTCCGCCGTGCCGTCCGTCGTGATGTCATTCTCAAAATAACACAGGGGAGAAGTCGTCATAAATGGACCCTGGATCAAAATGCACGGGCTGGTACCGGGGCTGCTTCCGCTGGGAGACTGGATCGTAAAGCTTGGAGTGATGATGCCCGCAGGGGCTGCCGTCGGCAACGCCAAGGGAGCTACCGAAGAACCTCCGAGCGGCCCACCGGTCTTGATTTGCGGGTCATTTGCCGGCAGCGAGTCAGCGCTCGCCACTGCGCTCAAGCCGAGAGTGAGAGTGCCCAACATCATGACGTGGAATACCTTCATATCCTACCTCCGCATTTAAGTCACTGAATTATCAACCACGCTCGGCGTTTCGTCAATATTCTCTACGCAAGTGTTACCTAGTAGGGAAAATGACTGATGCCCGGTTGCCGAGACGCCGCCACAGACCCAGCCTTCCTGGAGCATTTCCTACAGACCTAGTCCCCGGCGGCGCCCAGGTTGCCACGGGGCTGCGCCTGTGCTAACTTTACGGCTCAAAGTAGTTCGTGAACTCGTATGGATTCTGCCACTACCTGCCGTCAGTGACCACGACGGAGCTGGCAGGCCCTTTATTATGACATCACGGGCCAAGCCATGACAACCGAGCTTACCGAAGGGTACTGGTGTCATTTGAACGCCCCGAAACGCACTCATTCCCGCGAAGGCGGGAATGACTGCGCCCTGGAGGGTCCGCCCGGCAAATGACACCAGTACCTACCGAAGCCCGGCTGCTTTCTGAGATCGATTTCGATCGCTTGCCGCAGCATATCGCCGTCATCATGGACGGTAACGGCCGCTGGGCCAAGAAGCGCCACTTGCCTCGCATCGCTGGACACCGTGCCGGCATCAAGGCGGTGAGGCAGGCGGTGGAGGCGTGTGCCCGTCTCGGTGTGCCCTATCTCACCCTGTACGCCTTCTCGGTGGAGAACTGGAAACGTCCCCAGACCGAAGTGAAAATGCTAATGGACCTGCTGCGCGAGTATTTGAATCGCGAGATCGGAGAGCTCAACCGGCAGAACATTCGGCTCCACGTCATCGGACGGCTCGCTGAGCTGCCCGCTCTCGTCCAGCGAGACATCAGTAAAGGGTTGCGCGAAACCAGCGCCAATACCGGGATGCTGCTGACGTTTGCACTGAACTACGGCGCCCGCACGGAGCTTGCCGACGCCGTGCGCTCTCTCCTGGAGCACGTGCAGCGCAACGGGAAAAACGTCACCCTCGACGAGGAATCCGTGCGCGCCCACTTATACACGCATGACATGCCTGATCCGGACCTGTTGATCCGCACCAGCGGCGAAATGCGCGTGAGCAATTTTCTGCTCTGGCAGATCGCTTATGCGGAAATCTGGGTGACAGACACCCTCTGGCCCGACTTCACCCAGCTCGACCTCCTCACGGCCATCCTGGATTATCAGAAGCGGGAGCGCCGCTATGGAGGCTTGGGCCGCGAGCCCACGATCAAGTAAGAGCCCTCAATGCCGGCGCAAGAGTTTGCTCACTCCACGTAGCCAAGCATGTAGACGCCCAACATCACCACAAATATGGGCCACAACGCCTTTCCCCAGCGGCCCTTCAACTGGCCGGAGTCGCCCAACAATTTGGCGGCCACAAACCCAAAGCCGATGATCGAGAACCACAAGTGTTCGTGCCGGACCAGGCTCATGCTCGCCATCATTTGCTGCATGCCCGAACTGGCGCTACTGCCGGGCTCCTGCGCATGACTCATCATCGCCGCCATCGCAGCGCCGCCATGTTTGTGGAAGAACAAGTAAACCGCGCCGAAAGCTCCCAGTGCCGGCAACGCGTACTTTGCTGCAAGAGGCGGCAGACGGTCCGCCGCACGCAGAAGCTCAACGAACGCCATCAGGATGATCAGGAGCAGAAAGATGTGGTGCTGCAGGTCTTCCGGATCGTGGAGGCTTGCCCAGAAACTCATCGGTCCCGTGGGCCATGCCTCCGGATCGTTTCGGAAGAAGAGAAACTCCGCAAGACCGAACAAGACCATCGGCCCCACATAACGGCGCCACGTGCGCCGAGGCCATTCCATTCCTGCCGCGAGGGCGGCGAGACCCCACACGAGCAGAAACCAGCCCGCCACCCGGTGGTTGAGCGTGGACCAGGCGTTGTCCCCGCACCAGGGAGGGGTAGTTTCGGACATGGAGGGCGCGCTCATCCCGGGCATGTCACTCATGGCCGGGGTGCTCGATGAAGAACTGCCACTAGCCGGCGCGCTTGTGCCGGCGGGCTGAGTGGAAGGGTTTTGGCTTTGAAGAGGAGGCTTTGCCCCCAAAGTTGAGATGGAAACGCTCGCTATCCCACACGCCAACACTGCCAACCGAAAACTCGCAGTCATCAGGATTCCCCTCTGTCGCCCGCTCAAGGTGGCGCGACCCGCACATTTTGTGCTAAGTGAGGGATCGTGTGCAAGCAGCCAAGTTGGTCGTTATGGAGATGAGTTCCGGCCTAAGCGCCAGCCAAGCCATCTGAGAGCGATCCAGCTCAGCCGGCGCGCCAGGGAGCGTGTAGGAACAGCCAACGGCATCAACGTGCCCCGGCCGCTACCTCGAGGCTGCGGAGCTTGGCCAGCAGCCCCTCCAGGATTTCTTCCCTCGCTTTCAGTTCGGTTCTGAAAGTAGCCCTGTGAGTGCGGGCGCTATCCCAGCTCAGGCGTTGTAAGTCGTTCTCAAGCAGTTCCGACAGAAACTCCTGTTCTTTTGGGGAGATTTCGAGTTCCATAACGCATTCCCCCCTTTACAGATTTGGAGACCTCTTGTCCTGCCGGCGGCAATTACTACACTGCGTTCGACAGCACGTCTCCCAGATATTAGAGTTCCTGCTGCAATGCCAATTTGCAGTGATGCGGATCACACGCGGGACGCGTACTGCGAACTTAGGAACCCGGCAATGGCTGGCTGGGGTCTTGTCGAAGCGGCCAGCGATCGGCTGGGCTTAGTACAGGCTTAGGCTAAGTGCTTGTTGCCTTCTGCAACCGCCTCGACTAGTCTGTCGGATGGCATTCTAAGGCCTGATGAAACTTCGCGCGCTCACTGCACTCGTTCTTATTCCGCCGGTTCTTTACCTGTCCGTCTGGTCGCCCGGCTGGCTGTTCTTCGCCGTTCTGCTGGTGGTGGTCGAGCGCACGGTCTACGAATACTTTGAGCTGAGCGGGGCCGCCGGTTTCGGCGGTTATCGCTGGTTAGGATACGTGGGCTCGGCGGCGCTTTGCGTGGCGCAGTGGGCGGACGTTGGCTGGACCGGTTCGCCGGGCACAGCCGGAGCAATGGGTGTTGCGGCTCCTGCCGTCATGATCGTTACGGCGCTCGTCATTCCGTTGGGCCTCACCCTGGCCTTGATCGGGACGCGGGAGCTTCGCGACTACCTGAAGGCGGCTTGCTCCACCCTCTTCGCGATTCTTTATGTTGGCCTGATGCTCTCGTTCCTTGTCCCGCTCCGCCTTTCGGGCGCGCTGGCGCAGCAGGCTGCAGGGATTGTCCCGCCACGCTACCTGTTGCTCTTCTTGTTCGCGGTGATTTGGGCCGGCGACATTTTCGCCTATGTTGTGGGACGAGGGCTCGGCCGCACGCTCATCTTTCCCCATATTTCGCCGAAAAAGACCTTGGAGGGGTCTCTCGCAGGCTTGGCGGGCAGCCTGCTCGTAGCGTGGGCTCTTGCGCGCTGGTGGCAGACGTCGGATTTGAAAACGGTTATGCTATGGGCAGGCCTTGTGGCCCTGGCCGGACAAGCGGGTGATCTGGCTGAATCCGCACTCAAACGCTCTGCCGATATTAAGGATTCAGGATCTCTGCTGCCCGGTCACGGCGGCCTGCTGGATCGCGTGGATAGTCTGATTTTCGGCGCCCCGGTTTTGTGGCTTGCACTGGTTCTGAAGTAGGGCCGGGGCTTGGTCCGGCCTGAAGCTTGCGTATTCCGCGCCCGAAAGGGCGCACTATCTTAGCCCAGGCCAACGGCCAAGAGCGACAAGATAAGTGCTGTCGCCAAGAGGGTGTTGGTGAAAGAGAAGAGGAGGAATAATGCGTTTAGTGATGCAGCCGGTCTACTCGGGTAGGTTGTGGTATGTCAGCGCCGCACTCTTCCTCAGCGTTTTTGCGATGTACGCCCCGGCCCAACAACCGAGCCCCTTTGCCGGTGATTACGCGGGGAGTTCAGGACCGATCCAGGTAAAACTTCATTTGGTGTCGGGGTCGGGCGGCTCCCTAACGGGGACAATCGACATTCCGGGCGCTCGGATCACGGGAATGCCCATCTCTGAGGTTCATGTTAACGGAAGCAGCTTGAGCTTTTCGATTCCCGCAATTCATGGCGCATGGACAGGGTTTCTGAGCGCTGGCGGGAAGACTCTTTCAGGGATGTACAATCAAGGCGCCACCGTTCCATTGGATCTGCAGCGAGTGGCGTCAGGTGCGCCGGAGAGCGCACAAACGCCGCCCCCGGCTCCCGTAGCGTCGACAGCTCAGTCATCGACTTCAACTGAAGCCGCGTGTCCTGCAGGTTCGATGGCCAACTATTGGGACGGCACATCGTGGAAGCCGTTAACCCTGGCACAAGAGTCGGGCAAGAAGCGCGATATTTCCATCACGAGAAGCTTGAAGAACCCGCTGAATCCGATGGCGGGGCGCTCAAACGTCTTTATCTTTGACGGTGCGGCGGCCGACATCACACTCGGAGGAAATCCGCGGTTTTGCTTTCCTGTTCCGAATGTCAATACGAAGCCGCAATACTTTATCGGCATCCTCCGTGTGAAAAACAATGAGCGCGAGGTTGAGAAATTCATTACCGACAGCCGCACAGGCGGTGGCAGCCCAATGTTTCCAGCCGATAAAACGCTCGGCACTAACGTTAAGCTCCTGTCTGATCGTTTCGTAGAGGTTACCCCTAAAGAGCCTTTGAAGCAGGGACAGTACGTCATTGGCGCAAGTGGGCTGCTGATGTTCGATTTTGGAGTGCAGTAGGCCGGGTGTCGCCGTGGGCTAGATGGCGTTAAATGGCGTCGCCCGCTTCGCGGGCTTCCAGAGAAGTCAGACGCTTAGCTTAACGCCTATCGGCTGACGGCCTGGGTCTGACGCTGCAGCAGCCAGGCCCTTACGCCGGCAACCCCCGCCGTGCATAATCCATGAAATCTCTTTGCATTCTCGGTTCAACCGGCTCGGTGGGCGCCAACGTCCTTCGGGTGGTGGCAGGGCTTCCCGACCGCTTTCGCATCGCTGCGCTTTCGGCCGGCAAGAACCTTGACCTGCTTGCCCGGCAAATCGTCGAGTTTACTCCCGAGATCGCAGTGATTGCCGCGGCGGACGGCCCGAATGGTATCGAAGCGCTTCAAGCCAAGCTCAAAGCGCTCGGCTATGAGCGCTCGATCGCCCTTCTGAGCGGCGCTGAAGGACAGGTGGCTGCCGTCAAGCACGCGGCGGTGGACTTTGTGGTTTCAGCTTCTCATGGCGTCACGGGTCTTGTAGCCACTTACGAAGCCGTGCGGGCCGGGAAGAGCGTGGGACTGGCCAACAAGGAGACCCTGGTGGCAGCCGGCGAGCTTGTGATGAAGGCGGCGCGCGACTGCGGTGTGGCGATTCTGCCGATTGACAGCGAGCACAGCGCCCTTCATCAATGCCTGCGCTCCGGCATGCCGCGGGAAATCCGCCGCGTGATTCTCACCGCGTCAGGCGGGCCGTTCCTGGGCTGGCGCAAACGCGACCTGGAAAAGGTGAAGCCCGATCAGGCCCTCAAGCATCCGGTGTGGAGCATGGGCGGCCGCATCACGGTGGATTCGGCCACTTTGATGAACAAGGCCTTTGAAGTCATCGAAGCCCACTGGTTGTTCGGACTGCCGACGGCGCAAATCGAAGTGCTGATTCACCGGGAGTCGATCATCCATTCCATGATAGAATTTTGTGATGGGTCGGTTCTGGCCCAACTGGCCGTCCCTGACATGCGAATCCCGATTCAGTACGCCCTTACCTACCCGGAGAGATTGCCGGTAAACGGAGGCGGGCTTACCCTGAACCTGGCCGATCATAAGTGCCTCCATTTCAAGGCAGCACAAAAGCGTCACTTTCCCTGCCTGGAGCTGGGACGGGAAGCTCTGGCCTCGGGTGGCGCCTCGACGTGCGCACTCAATGCGGCCGATGAGGTCGCCGTGGACGCTTTCCTCGGCGGCCGGTTGCGATTTACGGACATCCCCAAAGTGGTTTCCAGGGTGCTCCGGCGCACCAAAGAGGCGCAGTTCGCTTCCATCGACGACGTGCTAGCCTGCGACCGCGAAGCGCGGGAGCGAGCCCGAAGGGAAGTTGCATCGTATGTGTAACGGTCGGGCTTGCCCCACACGGGCAGGGTTTACGAGTGGCGTGGCCATGTTGGCCATGCTCGGAATTTGCCGTTTTTTCAATCGCCAATCGGCAAACGGCAATTGAGAGGTTGAGTGACTTCACTTTCCAATGCGGCCACGGACATCGTGGTGGTGATTATCGCCCTCGGGCTGATGGTGTTCATTCATGAGTTCGGCCATTTTATGGCGGCCAAGTGGATGGGCGTCCGCGTCCTCACTTTTTCTTTCGGCTTTGGCAAGCGGCTGTTGGGCAAGAAGAATGGGAAATTTACCTGGGGAACACTCCAGGACGCTGAATCCGAAGGCACGGATTATCGCTTGAGCCTGCTGCCCCTCGGCGGCTACGTGAAGATGGCGGGCGAGGATCCGTCCCAAACCGTGAGCGCTCTCGAAGGCCCGGCCGGTGCCACCCGCGGCGACGCCGGTGACTTTGCCGCCCACCCGCGGTGGCAGCGCTTCATTATTGTGGTGATGGGCCCAGTGATGAACGTTCTTCTGGCTGTAGCGTTGCTCGCCGGCCTCTATCGTTTCCATTATGAGGAGCCTGCCTTCCAAGGCCAGCAAGCGCGCATCGGCGAAGTGGCCCCGGATTCGCCTGCGGCCAAGGCCGGTCTCGTGGCGGGAGACCTCCTCACACGGGTGGGGAACATCAGCAACCCAAAATGGGAAGACGTTGATCTTCAAGTGGCCATGTCTCCCGGCAAGCCGCTCCCCGTCACTGTGGTTCATGGGGTGGAGGCCCGAGAGGTGGAGTTGGTCCCCCGGGCTCAGGGGCGCGACGAGCTCGGCTATGCCGGCTGGTCACCGTGTATGCCGGCACAAATTGACGAGGTCTCCAAGGGTTCACCCGCCAGCCATGCCGGCCTGAAGAAGGGCGACCGCATCAAGGCATTGGATGGCGCGCCCGTCTTGTGCTCTCAGGATCTGATTACGGCGCTGCAAAAGGGTGAGGGCAAGCCCGTGGAGCTCACCGTCGAGCGCGCAGGCAGCAGTCTCCAGTTTCAGGTCACGCCAGAATTGGGCAGCCCCAACGGCCACAAGCAATGGCTGATTGGTGTGGGCCTGAGATTGGTGTTGGTGAAGCAACTGCCGTGGGCGGCTGCCTTCACGACGTCGGTGCAAGAAAACGTTAAGTCGTTCACCTTGAGCTTCACGGCCCTCGGCAAAATTGTGACCCGGCAGATGTCCACCCGGTCACTGGCGGGACCCATCGGCATTGCCCAAATGTCAGGCGAGGCCTACCGGGCGGGAATCGCAGACCTGATCAGCGTGACGGCATTTATCAGCCTGCAGCTTGCCATCATCAACCTGCTGCCGATCCCGGTGATGGATGGCGGCGTGATTTTCCTGCTGCTCATCGAGACCGTGATGCAGCGCGACCTGAGCATCGCTTTCAAAGAGCGTGTGGTGCAGGTTGGGCTCGCGTTCCTGCTGCTGCTCATCGTTTTCATCATGTACAACGACTTGGTGAAGACGTTTCAGCCGGGCTGACGGCTAGGTGTTAGGTGTCAGGTGCTAGGTGCCAGGTGTTAGCTCGGCCACCAGCGATGCCGGATTGAACGGAATGTGACGCTCAATTCCTCGCACGTTTAGAATCAGCAGGTTGACCCAGAGTCAGAGGGCAGGTGCCAGGTGTCAGGTGCTAGGTGTTAGGCGCGGGCTTCCAGCAGAACAGAGAAAACGTGCGGAACCACGTCATTTCGAGCGTAGCGAGAAATCTCGCTCTGAAAGTTAAAGACGATGCGAGATTCCTCGTCGCCTTTGGCTCCTCGGAATGACAGGTGGGGACGTGTGGCTGAACGCTGATTACTGCACGCTGATGGCTGATTCTTGATGGCTGACTGCTGATGGCTGGGCCGGGCCGACCCGGCCGACGTCGGGAAAAGATGCAGAAATCGAGGAACGAAGCCACTATGTCTTTTAGAATCAGTGATGGCTTCTAGCAGGGCGGAAAAAACGCACGGAGCTGTCATTTCGAGCGTAGCGAGAAATCTCGCTCTGAAAGTTAAAGACGATGCGAGATTCCTCGTCGCCTTTGGCTCCTCGGAATGACAGGTTGGACGATGTGGCTGAACGCTGATTGCTGGTGACTGACTGGTGAAGGCCGCTGGGCTGACCAGGCCAACGTCGCGAAAAGATGCCGAAATCGAGGAACGAAGCCACTATGTCATTTAGAATCAGCGATGGCTTCCAGCAGGGCAGAAAAAACGTGCGGAGCTGTCATTTCGAGCGTAGCGAGAAATCTCGCTCTGAAAGTTAAAGACGATGCGAGATTCCTCGTCGCCTTCGGCCTGCATTCGACTTCGCTCAGGGAGGCTGAGCAAGGTCGAAGCCTCGAAATGACCCGTGGGCTGACCAGGCCAACGTCGCGAAAAGATGCTGAAATCGAGGAACGAAGCCACTATGTACTTTAGAATCAGTGACGGCTTCTAGCATGGACGAAAGAACTTGCGGAACCTGTCATTTCGAGCGTAGCGAGAAATCTCGCTCTGAAAGTTAAAGACGATGCTAGAGTCCTCGTCGCCTTCAGCTCCTCAAAATGACAACAGGTTGGACGATATGGCTGGAACGCCGATTAGTGCACGCTGATTGCTGAAGGCTGGGCTGGGCCGGGCCGACCCGGCCAGAGGTCGCGAAAAGATGCCGAAATCGAGGAACGAAGCCACTATGTCTTTTAGAATCAGTGATGCTTCTAGTAGGGCCGAAAAAACGCGCGGAACCTGTCATTCCGAGCGTAGCGAGAAATCTCGCTCTGAAATTGAGACGATGCGAGATTCCTCAGACCAGGAACCAGGAACCTCAAGATGAACTTCAGTGACCAAGAATACTTTCCGGCTCGACGAAAGACTCGCCCGGTGAAGGTGGGACGATACACCATCGGCGGCGACGCCTCCATCGTCGTGCAATCCATGACCAAGACGGACACCCGCGACGTGGACCGCACAGTGGAGCAGATTCAACAGATGGAGGCCGCCGGGTGCGAGATCGTCCGCCTGGCGGTGCCCGATCTCGAGGCTGCCCAGGGGTTGGCCGAGATTCGCAAGCGCTGCCCGGACTCTATCCTCGTCTCGGATATTCACTTCCAATACAAGTTCGCGCTGATGGCGCTCGACGCCGGCATCGACAAGCTGCGCATCAATCCCGGCAACATCGGAGACGCGGAAAAAGTGCGCCTGGTGGTGAGGCGCGCGCAAGAGCAGCAGGTGCCGATTCGCATCGGGGTGAACGCCGGGTCGCTGGAGCGCCGCTTGCTTGAGAAGTATGGTTATCCCACGCCGCAGGGCATGGTAGAGAGCGCGCTTTATCACATCGGTATTTTGGAAGAGTTAGGCTTTCGAGACACCATCGTGTCGCTCAAGGCCTCGAACGTGAAAATGGCCGTGGCTGCCTACCGCCTCCTTGCGCCGCAAGTAGACTACCCGTTCCATCTCGGGATCACCGAGGCCGGGACGCAGTTTTCCGGCACCGTCAAATCGTGCGTGGGCATGGGCATGCTGCTGGCCGAGGGCATCGGCGACACCATTCGCGTGTCGCTCGCCACCGACCCGGTGGAAGAAGTGCGCGTGGCCTATGAGCTGCTCAAGTCTCTGGAGCTTCGCAGCCGCGGGCCGGTGGTGATCGCCTGCCCCACCTGCGGCCGGCTGGAAGTGGATCTCTTCAAGATTGCCGGCGAAATCGAGCAAGCCACCCGGCACATCAAGATGCCGCTGTCGCTCGCCGTGATGGGTTGCGCCGTGAATGGACCCGGCGAAGCCCGCGAGGCGGATCTGGGCGTGGCCGCGGGGCGAGGCAACGGCATGATCTACCGCGAAGGGAAGGCCATTCGCCGCGTGGCGGAGGCCGATATTGTTCCGGCGCTGCTCGAAGAGATCGAGCGCTTCGTGGCCGATCGGACGGCAGGCCTGGAGGCCTCTGCGCCTGCGCTCGAAGCGGAGGCGCGATCCGAGAGTCCGCTCGTTGCGATAAGCTAGCAGTCTAGGCTCCAGAAGCGCCAAGAGAGTTTTCCAAGCGGCCCCTGTTCCGCTTCGGTTCGGGAGCCCAGCCACCGTCCTTCCGCCGCGATCCGGCCTCGAAACCTCCATGCCCGCCCCGATGACGCTCGAGTCCGAGGTGAAGTACCTGAAGGGCGTGGGCCCGGCGCGCGCGGAGATGCTGGCCCGGCGCGCCATCCACACTCTCGAAGACCTTCTTTACTACACCCCCTTCCGCTACGAAGACCGCCTTCGCCTGACGGCGGTTCGCGACCTCGTCATCGGCCAAACGGCGACCGTACTGGTGGATGTGTTGAGCGCGGGCCTGATGCGCACCAAGCGCGGAATCTTCATCTATGACCTGGCGGCGCGCGACCGCACCGGCATGCTGCGCTGCAAGTGGTTCAACGCCGTCCATCTGGAAAGAAACAAGGTATTCCGCCCGGGGCAGCGCGTCTTCTTTCACGGCAAGGTGGAGCGCGACCCTTACGGCGCACGGGTGGAGATGCTGCAACCGCAGTTCGAGATCCTCACTGAGGAAGCGGCGGCCGGCGGCGAATCCTTGGAGGTGGGCCGCGTGGTGCCGATCTACGAATCCATCGGCAGGCTCACTCCTCGCGTTCTTCGTCGCCTCGTGTGGACCGGGCTTGCGGCCGTGAATGGCCACGTCGGCGAGATGCTGCCCGCTTCGGTGTGCGCCCGCAACCAGCTTCCGGACCGCGGTGCGGCGCTCCGCCTGACACACTTTCCTGACAAAGATCAGCCTCTCGAGGATCTGGCGCGCTTTCGCGCGCCCGCACAAAAGCGGCTGATTTTCGAGGAATTCTTCAACGTGAGCGCGGGGCTGATCCTGAGAGGACGCCGCACGAAGTCGGCGGAAGGCATCGCGTTCCAGGTTAAGGAAAGTGCGCGGCGCGCCATCAAGCAGGTGCTGCCCTTCCATCCCACCGTCGCCCAGAAGAGCGTGCTGCGCGAAATCGTGGATGACATGCGCGCGCCGCGGCCCATGAATCGTTTGCTCCAGGGCGATGTAGGTTCGGGCAAGACGATCGTGGCGCTGCAAGCGGCCATCGTGGCCATCGACAACGGCTATCAGGTGGCCGTGATGGCGCCTACCGAAATTCTCGCAACCCAGCACTACCTATACATGAAGCAGCTTCTGGCGCCGCTGCCGTACCAGGTGGAATTACTGACGAGCGCGCGCAAGGGCAAGGACAAGGCCGAAGTGAAGCAGCGTCTCGCGGCCGGCGAAGTGAACCTTATTGTTGGGACGCACGCTCTGATCGAGCAGGACGTGGAGTTCGCTCGACTAGGCTTGGTCGTCGTAGATGAGCAGCACCGCTTCGGAGTGCTGCAGCGCCAGCACCTCATCCGCAAAGGACTCCCGCCCGACGTCCTGGTGATGACCGCCACACCGATTCCGCGCACCCTGGCGCTGACGCTCTATGGCGACCTTGAGAGCTCGACGATTGACGAGCTGCCACCGGGCCGCGCGCCGATTCAAACGAAGCTCCTCGAGGAGCGCGACCGCCCGCTGGCTCTGGAACTCGTCCGGCGTCGCGTGCAGCAGGGTGAGCAGGCGTTCGTGGTGTATCCCGTGATTGAAGAGTCTGAGACGCTGGATGTGCAAGCGGCGGTGCGGATGCACCAGCACCTTTCGCACAACGTCTTTCCCGAGTTTCGGGTGGGTCTGCTTCATGGCCGCCTGTCGAGCGCGGAAAAGGAGAGCGCCATGCTCGCCTTCAGGAATGGCGAGATTCAGGTGCTTGTGTCCACCACCGTCGTGGAAGTGGGTGTGGATGTGCCGAACGCCACGGTCATGCTGATTGAGCACGCGGACCGCTTTGGCCTCGCGCAGCTTCACCAGCTTCGCGGCCGCATTGGGCGCGGTCACGCGAAGTCCACTTGCCTGCTGATGGCTAGCGAGAAGAGAACCGAGGTAGCCGATGAGCGGCTCCGGGCTCTAGCGGAGAGCACCGATGGTTTCCGCATTGCCGAAATGGACTTGAAGATTCGCGGACCGGGCGAGTTCTTCGGCACGCGTCAGTCGGGCATTCCCGCTTTTCGGGTTGCAAACCTGCTGCGCGACCAGGAGATTCTGGAGTGGGCGCGCCGCGAGGCCGCGGCATTTCTAGCGCACCCGGGATCGGCCGAAGAGATTGAAACCTACGTTGCCTATCTTCGCCGGATCTGGCCGCGCCGTTACGGATTGGCAAGCGTCGCCTGATCGCGTTGTTGTATACAAGAGCGGCGACTGGGGACTGCTAACGGCAGGGGTCGCGACGGCGACGCCGGGTTCTAATCATCAAGACATGAGAATCATCGCGGGAACTTATCGCGGCTTTCATCTGCGGTCGTTGAAGGGCGCGAACTTGCGTCCGACTTCGGACCAGATGCGCCAGACGCTCTTTGACGTGCTCGGGCCTAACATAAAGGGCTCCCGGTTCCTCGATGCCTACGCTGGCAGCGGGGCGGTTGGGCTTGAGGCTTACAGCCGAGGCGCGCGTACAGTGGTGTTCGTTGAGAACCACCGTGCGGCTGTGGAATTGATCGAACGAAATCTGAAGGCTCTCGACGCGTCGTCGTTAGAAGCTGTGCGGGTGCTGGCCTGTCAGGTGACCACCGGACTGGAGCGGCTGGCGCGCGAAGACGCGCAATTTGAATACGTCTTTCTCGATCCCCCTTACGCCGATGTTGCTGAATATCATCGCGCGCTTCGGGGATTGGGCCGTTCGCCGCTCGTTGCGTTCGAATCCACAATTATTGCAGAGCACTCGCGTCACATGCGCCTGGAACCAAGCTACGGCCGGCTCGAGCAAATTCGCTTACTGCGGCACGGAGACTCCCAGCTTGGGTTCTACCGGCTGAACCCGGGCGGCGGTTAGGCCTGCGTGTCGCCGAATAACCGCCGCCATAGCCTCGTCAGTTAGCCGCCCCATCAAAGTGGCAAACCCGACCGCCGCGGGGCGCGAAGCCGGGGCGCGAAGCCTACTGACCCGAGGGAGGAGTCGTTGAGGCTGCAAGCTCGGGTTGCGAGTACTTCGGTGTACTAATGTAACCCGTGATGGTGTCTTGCGCGACTTTGTCCACCACCAGTTCGTAAAACTCTTTTGAGGTGCCCGTCGCAAAGAAGACGGGCTCAAGCACCGTACGATTGTCTTTAGGAATCGCCATATCGTTCGTCATGAGGTTAAGGTTGAAGCGGTGGCGCTTCACATTGGTCTTCTTCAGGATGAGGCCCACGCCGGCAACCGTTTGCTCCTGGTTCTTGGTCAGCGTGAACTCATAGTAGTTGCGCTGACCCAGCTTGCGCAGTGTCTCGATGTCGTCGTGGTTTCGGGCGATGAGCGTGCCCATTCCGCTCCGGGCCATACCCAAATCGCTCTGTAGCGTGGTCACCGTCTGTTTTGTGGTGCCGAGGTCGCTTTTGGTCGCCGCGACGTCCTGCGAAACGCTCGAAATCTGCTGACCCATCTGCTCATTATTCTTGGCCATTTCCTGCTTCAAGGCGTCATTCTGGGCCTGGGTCTCTTTCTCAAGCTTTGCCACCATGGCGCGCGCTCGGGCCAGTTGCTTACCATCCGGCCTGCTCATCTTTTGGGACGCAGTGTCGAGATCGGTACGCAGGGCATCGAGCTGCTGTGCGTTGGCATCTTCCAGGTTTGAAAGCTTTGCTGCCAACTGATCGTTCGACTTCTGAACCTGGGTTCGCAGGCTCGCCTGCTCGGCCTGTACCGAGCTGATAGAGCCTATCTTACTGAGCGTGTAAATCTCGCCGAGAACAAGCAGCCCCAACACCGCGAAGACTATCACCCATGGTCCGCTCGATTGGCGGACTACAATGTTTTCCTCTCGGGGAACTTCGTCGATCGCCATGACTATCCTCCCGGCTACCGCCTTGACCTTCTTTGGAGGCAGGAGCCTATTGTGACTGCAGCACACCAGGTACCACACCCGTGGTGGCTGCAACCTATTGAGACTAGACCCGTTTGCAGCACAGGATTTGAATCTCCTTCAGGTGGCAGTGTCGAAATCTACAGCGTTCTATGTAAGAATGACCGGCTCGGTGAGCCTCAGGCTTGCTTCGCAGGTGTAGTCGAGGCGACCATTGATTGCTCGCTGCTCGCCTCTCTGGCCCGCCGCACCTTCTTGGCTTTCACCCAACCTTCCTTGTTCACTTGGCGCGCCCGCCCAATGGCCAGCGACTCGGCCGGCACGTCTTCGGTAATGGTCGATCCCGCGGCCACGTAGGCCCCACGTCCAATTTTCACCGGCGCCACCAACATCGAGCCGCTGCCGATGAATACTTGATCCTCCACAATCGTTGGATGCTTGCGCTCACCATCATAGTTGCAGGTGACGGTGCCGGCGCCGACGTTGACCTTTTCCCCCACCTCGGCGTCCCCGAGGTAAGTCAGATGTTGGGCCTTGCTGCCGTGGCCCACGTGCGAGTTCTTAACCTCGACGAAGTTCCCGATACGGCACTCGGCCTCTAGGACGGAGCCGTTGCGCACGTTGGCGAAAGGCCCGAGAAAGGCGTCCGAGGCCACCGACGATTCGAGAACCACACAGCAAGGGCGCACCGTGACGCGATCACCGAGGGTGGAGTCGGTGATCGTGCAGTAAGGTCTGATGAGACAGTCAGTGCCCACACGCGTCTCGCCCAACAGGCTCACTCCGGGATCAATCACGGTGTCGCGTCCCACCGTAACGGCGTCATCGATGTAGGTCGCTTCCGGATTGACGATGGTCACGCCCTCGCGCATCAATACTTCGGCCTTGCGCCTTCGCAGAATGCCCTCCACCTGCGCCAATTCTACGCGGTCGTTCACTCCCAGCACCTCACGGGGATCTTCCAATGCGACCGCCTCCACCCGTTCGCGCTTTCGCGAGAGAATGTCCACAAGATTCGTCAGCAGGTATTCTTTCTGCGGATTATCGGCGGTCAGTCGATCGAGGTGCGCCAAAAGCGCGCGCCGCGAAAAACAGAGGATACCGGAGCTCACTTCGCGAATGCGCCGCTCAGCAGGAGTGGCTAGCTTTTCTTCCACGATTCTGCGCACCCGGCGGTCCCGGCCGCGAACAATACGTCCGTAGCCCTGCGGCCGCTCGAGTTGCATGGTCAGAATCGTGACCGCGGCGCGCCGCTTGCGGTGAGTCTCCAATAAGTGACGGAGGGTATCGGGACTGAGGAGCGGTGCGTCGCCGACCACTACGGCAAAATCCCCGCTCGACGAGCGGTCCAGCTCATTTCTGGCCACCATGAGAGCGTGGCCCGTGCCCAACTGTTCCCGCTGCTCGATAAAGGTGAGGCCGGGACGGGCAAATTGCTTTTGCAGCTCACTGGCTTGGTGCCCTACCACCATGTAGACCTGTTCCGGCCCACAGGCAAATGCAGTGCGCAGGGCATACTCGCCCAGCGGACGCCCCGCCAGCCGATGAAGCAGCTTCGAGCGCTCCGACTTGAACCGGGTCGCCTTGCCCGCCGCCAGAATCAGGACTGAGAATCCGTCTTTCGCCATGGGTTCAGAGCGGTACCTAGCGTGGAATTCTCAAAAGGCAGGGCTTCAACCCTGCCCTGGAGTTTGTACATTTTGAGGCCCGAAGGGCCGTACTAACGAAGCCCTGGGCAACGCCCAGGGAAATCAGATGCCGCGCCAAACGCCGAGCCCTGAAAGGGCGATCCCAGCGCACCGTTCAGTCCCATACGTAGCGCTGGTCATACTCGACTTCGCAGGCCTTCAAAATCCGGCGATATTCCTCCTCGAAACTCTTCGCCTGGTGGTACGCCTCCTGTTGCACATAGGCGTGGGTTTGGTACCGTAACGCTCCGAGCAGCAACGGCTGGCCGCCTTTGGTCCTGAAGATCAGATGAACGTAGAGTTGGGAAAGTGATTGGCCCATTCGGATGCCCCGCTCTAGTTCGCCCTTTCAGGGCTACGATGTTTCACACTCCTTGGGTTTTCCCTGGGCGTTGCCCAGGGCTTTGTTAGTACGGCCCTTCGGGCCTCAAAACTCAAGGGCACGGCTAGCCGTGCCCTTTCACGCCCCGGCCTGACCGTCGTGAGAGATGCAGGACAGTCCAACCGGCGCACTAGCGGTGGGGCGTGGCCGAGGGCGCCGGACGAATGATGACTCTGCGTTCCGGACCCTGGCCGTCGCTTTCAGTCGTGACTTCAGGCCGCCCGTGCAACGCAAGGTGGACAATGCGGCGCTCTCGCGCATTCATAGGGCTCAGCGGGAAAGGCATACCGGTTTCTTGAACCCGGTCGGCCGCCACCTGCGCCATGAGCTTTAGTTCCTCCACTCTCAAGCGCCGGACGTCCTGGCAATCGAACAAAATCTTCGGGTAGAGACTTTCCTCCAGCCTCACCGCGCGCAGCACCACGTACTCGATGGCGTTGAGAAGCTCAGCGTGAGCCTCGACGAGAAGGTCGGAGTCGGGACCTGAGAATTCCACCACGATTTCAGGAGCTTCGCTGTCATCGCCCGAGGTTTCAGGAGAGGTTTCAGGAGAGTGAAACGTAAAGTCCAGCTTGAAGCGGCCGTGACGAATGATCTCGCGAAGCAGCGCTTCAAGGGGCGCCCGGTAGCGGCCGAGCGTGAAGCCCGCGGAGGAGGGATTTTCAGGCGCCATAGGGTGTTAATTCTTAACAACTGCGGGCTTGCGTGAAGCCGCTTTCCCTGAGCCCTTTGCCGGCCCCTTGGCGTCCGGCGGCGCGGCGGTGGCTGGCGTCGTGATTGGAATGAATCGATTGATGATCAACTGTTGCACGATTCCCACCACATTCGCCGCCATATAGTACAGCACAACACCTGACGCCAGCCTGTAAAAGATTACTCCAAACATCAGCGGCATGATGTACATCATCCGCTGCTGATTAGGGTCGGCGGTGGCCATGGGCGTCATCTTCTGCATCACGAACATGCTGATAATCAGCAGCGTGGGCATCAGCGCGAAGGGAAGGCCAAAAGGGTGGCAGGCGTCCGCAACAGAAAGGTCCTTCACGCACCCGATCCAAGGCGCGTGGCGGAGCTCAATGACTGTTCCCAGCACTTCCCAAAATGCGTACAAGAATGGCATCTGTAACGCCATGGGCAAGCAGCCGCCCAGCGGATTAATGCCGTGCTCCGAGTAGACCTTCATGATCTCCTGGTTCATCTTCTGCTTGCGCGGGTCATTAATCTTGTACTGCTTGTACTGGTCCTGAATGCGCTTGACGATGGGCGCGACCTTCTGCATTTTTTGTGCGGAGTGGATGCTCTTGAGCTTTAGAGGGAACAGCAGGAAGTTGATGACGACCGTGAGGACGATGATCGCCCAACCGTAGTTGTGCACCCAGTGATCGTAGATGTAGCGCAGGCCGATGAAGAGGGGTTTGGCAACGACACCAAAAAAGCCGAATTCCACCAGGTTATCGAGCGGCGGGTTCATGGACTTCAACAAGTCGAGGTCTTTGGGCGCGACGAACAACCCGAATTCGAGCGGCTGCCCGCTGGGCATGGCCAGTTCCGCTTGCAAAGGCGCGGGTGGAGTCTTGGCTGTGGAGTTGGGCGGGTTCCAAGAGTGGCGGCTAATGCGAAACAAGGCGTCCGGAGAACCGGGCAGAAAAATGTTCACGAAGTACAGGTCCTCGAGACCCGCATAGGAAATAGGGCCGGGGACTGACTCAGTAGCCTTCAGCTTGCTCTCCTTAACTTTGGTAACGTCCCCGTTGGCGGCGTAAACCGCCTCGCGCTGAGCCATCGCCAGGCTTGACGACGAGTCGCCGAAGCCGCCCGGCCAGAGCACACCCACAGGGAGGTAATTCTCTGCGTTACGGGCGCTGACCTCGACATCCACCTGATAGGTATCTGAGCTGGGAAAGGTGAATACTTTGTCGATCTCAGTTTGGCCGTCGCTGTACGTTAGGCGCAGCTTGGCCGGTGCGTGGATCGACTCGTGATTCGGTGGCGCTCCGCCGGAAGGCCCTGCCACGTAGAGCGCACCATTCAGCTTGCTCGCCAGCACCGTGTCTGGCAGTGTAATCGCCATCGGCAACCCGAGTTGGCTCCCGGCAGGTTGATTCACCAGATCAAGGGGCTTTTCGTCAGCGTCGCGGTATTTCTTCAGGATCCAGCTTTTGATGACGGCGCCTTGAGTCGAGAAGGTAATTTTGTAGAGATCGTTCTCCACTACAATATCTTCGGCTTGCTTACCCTCCACAGGCTGCGCAGGAAGCGCTGGGGCCGGTTTGGACTGAGCGGAGGACGTTGAAGGCGCTGATCCGGCACCCGCAGGCTGATTGGCTGAGTTTTGGCCGGTTCCACTGCTGCTTGCGGCCGGGGTGCTTTCCGGCTCAGGCTCCTTAAAGTACCTGGACACGATGGGCCGCCACAGCGCCAGGACCACAATCATGATTGCGAAGGCTAGAATCAGCCGCTTCGTCTCTTCAGGATTCAAACACAAACCTCATTTCTGGATCGCATCGCAAAGGCACGCTCACTTCTCTCTGCACGTGGTTCGTTGTTCGTTGCGCCCAAGTTCCAGGCGTTCCGTCCAATGCGTACTACGAGCGGCGAGCTAAGAACTACGAACGTTGTCCGCTGAAGGCACAGGGTCATAGCCAAAGCCACCGAACGGGCGGCAGCGAGCCACCCTGCGAAGCGCCAGCCACATCCCGCGCCGCACGCCCCACTGTGACACGGCTTCGTACGCATAGGCCGAGCAGGTGGGGTAAAAGCGGCAAGAAGAAGGAATAGCCGGAGAAAGGGCGGACTTATAAAAACCCAACAGCGCCAGCACCGCCGTTTTCAGCAACCCGCCGATGGAGTCGCCGACTTGGACGATTCCGGAGCTTTCGCTTTCGGAGGCGGAGCCGCCTGCCCGGGAAACAGCCGCACCAGCTCGCGGGTCAGAGTGGTAAACGGCACCTTCGCCGCGTCTCTGCGGGGATTCGCGACAATATCCCACCCGGGCGGAATCGAATGCTGATTCAGCCGAAAGACCTCTCGGACCCTCCGCTTCAACCGATTGCGAAGCACTGCGTTGCCCACGGAGGCCGGCACCGTAAGACCCAGGCGGCTCACGGCGAGCCCGTTTGATAGAAAGAACACCACGCATAGTGGCGCACTCCGGCGCCTTCCTTCTTGATAGACCCGTCTGAACTCGTTACGCCTGAGCAGCCGGAGTTTCTTGGGAAATGAATGTAACCGACGGCCGGCGCTCACGGAGTCAAACGATGCCGGCCCTTTTGCCGCCGGCGCCGGAGCGTATTGCGACCGCCGGGAGTGCGCATGCGGATTCGAAAGCCGTGTGTCTTTGACCGCCGTCTGCGGTTCGGTTGGAACGTTCGCTTCAAAGCGCTAATCTCCTGTCGTTATTGTCGCCAAGGCCGTACCAAGTCAGGATAACTTCTGGACGCGAGGCCGTCAAGGTAAACGTGCCCTGCTCCGTCGAGCGAGCGGAATAAATATTGGGGACATGTGGAGATGCTGCCCGACAACACGTGTAGCCTTCCGCGCACCGCCTCACCGCCCTCGGCCTCAGAATTCGCCACCTTTGAGCCGCTGCGCCTGGAACTCACACTTCCCTCATGACTTGAAGCCATTTTTGCGGGGCTAATGCCAGAAAGCTGATCTTTAGCTTGCTTTGGGATTGTTACCTGCGCCCATAAAATGGCTTTACTGATTCTAGGGAACTTATTCGGTGTCTGGCTGATCGGGCTCGGGTTCGTTTTAGGTTCGTTTAGGTTCGTTTCAGGTTCGTTTTTTCGAGCTTTTATTGATTCTAAACAACTTCTTGGGTTCGTTTTTGAATTTAGGGTATACCCCCGGGGGGGTACCGGTCATGATGAGCGTCGCCAAAAGCCAGCGGTACACTGAGATCGCGCTATTTCTAGCCTCCCCGCTAGCCTGCCCTTCCCCACGGGAAGCCGGTTTCTGGCGCGCGTGAGCTTTGGCTTCGAGTCAGTGCACGGTAAGCCGAGCGAAGTCTTCGACCCTAGACCAACGAGCCCACGCCCAGCATGATGAAAAACGGCGTAGGATTCATGTCATTTCGAGCGCAGCGAGAAATCTCGCTCTGACAAGAGAAGACTTACGAGATTTCTCGCTGCGCTCGAAATGACATGAATCGGGTTTTCATCATGCTGCTAGAGCGCTGACTTCTCGATGACAAAGTTCTCGAGCACGAGAGTATCCATCTCGCTCTTGGAGAAGGTGTTAAAGGCGTTGGCGGGGGTCGTTACCACGGGCTCGCCTTTGAGGTTGAAGGACGTGTTCAGCACCACGGGTGTGCCGGTGGCTTGGCCGAAGCGCTCAATGAGACTGTAGTAGCGAGGGCTCTGCTCGCGAAACACGGTCTGCAGGCGGCCTGTTCCATCGACGTGCGTAATGGCGGGCAGCTTCTCCTTCTTGTCTTCCTTCACCGGGACCACATAAAGCATATAGCGGGCCGGATAATGCCGGGTGGCATTCTCCAGCTCGAAGTAGTCCTCGACGCGCTCGGCGAGCACCGAAGGCGCAAAGGGACGGTAAGGCTCGCGAAACTTGATCTTGGTGTTGACGATATCCTTCATGTCCGGATTGCCCGGATCAGCAAGAATGCTGCGATTACCGAGCGCGCGCGGCCCCCATTCGAATCGCCCCTGGTACCATCCGATTACCTTGCCGGCCTGCAGGTGCTCCACGACGCGATCGAGAAGCCGATCGTCATTCTCAAACCGCTGATAGGGAATGTTTCCGCCGTCCAGGAACGACTGGATTTCCGCTGAGCTGTACTGCCGCCCCCAGTAAGCATGATCCATGCGAAACACGCGCGGCTTCCCAAGCAAGGTGTTGTAAGCCCACAGCGCCGCGCCCAGCGAGCCTCCCCCGTCGCCCGCAGCCGGCTGAACGAAGAGCTCCTCAAAACCTGTTTCATGCAGGATGCGCGTGTTGGCTACGCTGTTCAGTCCGACGCCGCCCGCAATGCAGAGCTTCTTCTGGCCGGTCAGCCGTTGAAGGTTCTTGGCCATTCCCACCAATAATTCCTCGGTGACCTTCTGAATGCTGGCGGCGATGTCCGCATAGTGCTGGTTCACCCTGCAGAGCTCGTTGTAATTAGAAGGCTTCTCGCCGAAGTACTTGGGAAAGCCGGTGCCCTCCGTGAAAAAGTGGAGGTCAGAGGGACGCGGGTCGCCGAAGAGCGCTGCAAATCGCCCGTTGAAAGTCCTGTCCGTCGAGTGGTGGAAGCAGAAGTAGTCCATGTCCAGCGCGAATGAGCCGTCGCTGTTCTGGCGCACCACTTTCCAAACCTTATCCACGTAACGGGGCACGCCGTAGGGCGCCATTCCCATCACTTTGTATTCGCCTTCGTTCACCTCGAAGCCCAGGAACGCGGTGAAGGCGCTGTAGAGAAGGCCCACGGAATGCGGGAAATCCATCTGCTTCAGCAGCCGAATGTCCGTGCCTTTGCCCTCTCCGTAGGTTGCCGTTACCCACTCACCGACTCCATCCACCGTGAGAATAGCTGCTTCATCGAAGGGCGAGCAGAGAAAGGCGCTGGCAGCGTGCGAGAGATGATGATCCGAAAAAAGAATCTTGTCCTTGGGGACGCCTAATTCCGCCTCCAGAGTGCTCGCCACCCAAAGCTTGTCAACAACCCAGGTGATCATCGACTCCCGGAACACCTTCCAGGATTGCGGGTAGGTCTGCAGCACGGTGGCCAGGATGCGGTCGAGCTTGCGGAAGGGCTTTTCGAAGAAAACGACGTAATCGAGATCCTTGCCGGTAATTCCGCCGGCCTCCATGCAATAGTCGATGGCCTTCTTGGGGAAATCGAAGTCGTGTTTCTTGCGGGAAAAGCGCTCTTCCTCGGCGGCTGCAATAAGCTGGCCGTCTCGAATAAGCGACGCCGCGGCGTCGTGGTAGTAGCAGGAAATTCCTAGGATATCCACGTGATCACTGCCTCTTAGCCCACTGTATGTCCATGTTTTCTTGGGAGTGTTCAATCCAAGCGGAGGGTCGTTTCTTGATGCGGAGGGGGTCCGCCAGCAAGCGCGCCAGGACCCCAAACGGGAGAATCACAATCGCATAGATGATTGTCAGAAAGAAGCGCGCTTGAAAGTTGCCGATACCCTTGGCGAGGCCGGGCCAGACCTTCCAGATGAAGAAGACCGTGACGAACAGTACCAGAAGAACCCGCAGGCGGGTGCTTGGAACCCGGTGGGCAAGTGGCGCCCAAACTGCCCAGATGGCGCCCGCGCACACAATCGTCAGCAGCATGCGGGCCCAAAAGCTTTTGAGGAAGCCGGTTGACACTGCTTGCGGCGCCTCCAAGCCCTTGGACAACCCCGCCGACATCGTCTGAGACATGCCTAACCTTTCGACTGATAGAGGCCGGCCCCTTCAGCCTTCAACCACCAGGGAGTTTGTGACACTTAGAAAAGCGTATAGATAAACGGTGCAATTACAGCGCTTTGCGCCAAAATCAGTAAAACGCCCATCACCAAAAGAACCACCACGACCGGGACCAGCCACCAACGCTTGTTCCCCCAAAAGAACCCGAGCAACTCGCCCGCAATGCCGAAGCGCCGTTTCGCTACCTGCAAAAACCCCATAGCTCCTCCGCTAACGCCGGGCCACAGCCACGCCGTCACCCTCCCTCAGACGCCTCAGATGCAAACCCGCCGCTCCCCGGCGCCATACCAGGGACATTTTCGACTTGCATAGTTCGCAGTCTGAAATCGATAGTCTAACACACTCGGAGCCAGTCTGTACACGATCGGGACTGAGCGTTATCAGGGTTTGTAACGACTCAGTGGACCAAGTTTGATGATGTGACCCACCTTTACCAGGCGCGAGCTAGAGCATGGCCACTTCAATTCCAAAGGACTTATCCCGCTGGGAATGGCTCGATCGGTGACATCGCTTTTAAGTGTCTGAAAACGCGCTGATTCCCGCTCTTCAGGGAGGACAAGCTTCGCTGAAATGATATTGTCGCTTCAGGCCGATTGGGTGAGCGCCGCTAATCCGGAGACTTCGTCCGTGGCGGTACCGTCCACCGGCAGACTGACGGTGAAGCAGGTGCCTTCATGCAGTCGGCTTCGTACCGCGATGGCGCCGCCATGTTGCCGGATGATCTGCTGGCAGATCGCTAGGCCCAGGCCAGCGCCGGTACCGATGCGCTTGGTGGTGAACATCGGGTCAAAGATGTGGCTGAGTGTCTCCTCTGCGATGCCTTCGCCAGTGTCCTCCACTTCAACCTGAACGACTTGCGCGCCCGCAGGGTCGCTCGCGGCAGCCACGCGAAGCTGGAGGCGTCCGCCGCGCGGCATGGCGTCCATACTGTTGTTAATCAAGTTTAGAAACACCTGCTCCAGGTATCCGGCGTCGCCGCGGATTTCAGGACCTTGGCCCGGGCACTCCATGCGCACCTTGATTTTCCGGAACTCCAGGGCTGGGGAAGTAAGCAGCACAACTTCGTCGAGAACGCGGCGCAAGTCGACGGCGTCCAAACGCAGGTCGAATTTTCCGGTCCAAGAGAGAAGCTGCTTGACGGTTCGCACAATGTTTTCGATCTGGCTCTCGATAATTTGCAGGCGGCGGTCGCTGGCCGGGTCGCCGGTCTTCCGCCGGGCGAGCAGTTGCACATGGCCGGAAATCGAGTTGAGCGGCGTGCCGATCTCGTGGGCGAGGCTGGCCGCAAGCTGTCCGGCCACGGCCAGACGCTCTGAACGTGCCAGGGTCTTCTGAGTCTCAAAGAGTTCTTCGTTGATTCGGGTGAGCTCTTCGTTTCGCCGCGCCAGCTCGGAGGTAGCCTCGTGCACCTTCTGTTCAAGTTCGCTGTTGAAGTTCTCCAGCCGGTCCAGCATGCGGTTCAAGTGCCGGGCGAGTTGCTTGATCTCATCGCGGCCCTTGTCCGGCTGCCGACCCTCGTTTCCGTCCTGGCCGTTAGCTGAGCCTTGGTCTCTGCCCGGTGATGATTCGCGGTCCGCTCCTCGATAGTGCGCCCTAACTTGAAGCGCACCCCCTTCGGCCGCCTCCATCACTTCGACCATCTCTGTGACCGGGCGGCGCACATTGAAAAGGAAGAACACGTGGACCACGAGGATGACGACCAGCAGGCTGGCCAGCATCAAAATCACGTTGCGCCGCACCAGACCGGCGATGATGACGTTCGAGCTCCTTTTTGAAACCTTGAGATCGAGGCAGCCGATCACCTGTTGTCCGTCGCGAATCGCCGTTGACATAATCCAGTTACGGCCATCCGGGGTCTCGATGGTGATCTGGTCCTCGCCTGCCTGCTCGAATTCGTTGTACCTCTCGATGTCGTGGATTGCGTCCAGCTCAAGATGCTGGCCGGAGGTATCGGTGGTGGCCACGAGCGCATGCGCCGGGTCATGCAAATAGACGTCGCCCTGCTCGATGCCCTTGAAGTCGTGCTGCACCTGACGAAGGCGGGCCAGAAGATTTTCCGGAGTCGCCAGCTCGTGTCCGTTGACGAGCTGATGGGCCGTGGCCAGCGCCTGGGAAAGCACCTTGCGGTAGATGGCCTCCTCCACCAGTTGCCGGGTGAGGACCATGGCGAGGTAAGTGGAAAGTCCGACCACCGAAACCACCGCCACCGCCAGGATGATGATAATCTTGGATTGAAGTCCGAAGCGGCTTAAGAACATCTCCTGGTCATTCTAACATCCGGCCGGGGAGAAGCGAAGCCGCTCACGCTCAGAACGCTCCGAAACACATGGAAAACTCCGAGATCGCATCCGTCTTCGAAGACGTCGCCAACGTTGTCCGAATCGTCCAGGATGACCCTAAGTGGCAGTTCAAAGCGGTCGCCTACGAACGCGCCAAGCGATCGATTGAAAGCTATCCCGAGCGGCTCGAGGACATCGCCCGCGACCCCAACCGGAAACTGACGGACGTCCCCGGAGTGGGCGCCGATCTGGCGGGCAAAATCAAGGAAATCATCGCCACCGGCAAACTCCAATACCTCGAGGAGAAGCTGAAGGAGATTCCACGATCATTGCTCGACCTGTTGCAGGTCCAAACCGTAGGCCCCCAGAAGGTGCGGCTGTTTTACAAGGAGCTTGGGATCAAGAACCTGGAGGATCTCGAGAAAGAGGCCCGCGCCGAGCGCCTGCGCACGCTGCCGGGAATGAGCGCCAAGTCGGAGCAGAACATCTTGAAGGCCCTGGAAGGGGTGAAGAAGAGCGTGGGACGCTTCCACCTGGATGTGGCCTACGAAGCCGCCGAGCGGCTCTCAGCCTACATTCGTGAGGTGAAGGGTGTGGAGGAGATCATGGCGGCGGGCTCGCTGCGGCGCGGCCGCGAAACCGTGGGCGACCTCGATTTGCTGGTCACCGGCCGCCACCTCGAAAAGGTGGCAGATCATTTGCTGAAATATCCGGAAGTGGCCGATGTGCTCGCCAAGGGCGACGATAAAGTGAGCTTTCGCCTCTCCACAGGGATGCAAGTTGACGTGCGTCTGCTGCCTCCGGAGTCCTACGGCGCAGCCCTGATGTACTTCACGGGTTCGAAAGAGCACAACGTGGCGCTGCGCGCTCGCGCGCAACGGCGCGGCCTGAAACTGAGCGAATACGCGCTCTTCAGGGGCGAACGCGCTGTCGCCGGCAAGACCGAGGAAGAGGTTTACGAGGCGCTGGGACTGCCCTGGATTCCGCCCGAGCTGCGCGAGAACATGGGCGAGATCGAGGCCGCCGAAGAGGGCAGGCTGCCCCATCTGGTGGAGCTCGCGGATATCCGCGGCGATTTGCAGATGCACACGACGGCTTCCGACGGGAAATGCACCGTGGAGGAGATGGCTGCCGCTGCCAAGGAGCTTGGTTACCGTTACATTCTGATTACGGACCACTCGAAGGCCGTCACCATTGCCAACGGCCTTGACGAAAAGCGCGCCCAGGAGAATATCAAGAGGATCAAGGCGGCCAGGAAGAAGGTGACCGGTATCGAGATCTGGGCCGGCTCGGAGGTGGACATCCTGGGTGACGGCGAGCTCGACTACCCCAACGAAATGCTGGCCCAGTTCGACATCGTGCTGGCCAGCGTCCATTCGCGCATGACGCAGCCGGCGGAAGAAATGACGGCGCGCCTGCTCAAGGCGCTGGAGAATCCTTACGTACGAATTCTCGGCCATCCGACAGGGCGCCAGATTCTTCGTCGCGATCCCTTCACCTTCGACCTCGAGCGGGTGTTTGAAGCCGCGCGCAAGTACGGAGTTATTCTGGAGGTCAACGCCAGCCCGGAGCGGCTTGACCTTTCGGATCGCCACGCGCGGCTGGCTCACGACAAGGGGATGAAGATCGTGATCTCAACCGACGCCCATCGCCCGGCCCAGTTTCAGACCATGCGCTACGGAGTCACCACGGCCCGGCGCGGCTGGAGCGAAAAGAAGGACGTGATCAACACCTATCCGCCGGAGAAGCTGCTCGAATCCTTGCGGCCACTGCCGGCATGAATTCACCTCCCACCCCTGACCCAGTGCCGGCGCTGCCCGATGCCGTCATCTTTGACATGGACGGCGTCCTGGTTGACAGCAATCCGTTTCACATTACGAACTGGTCAGGCTATCTCCGCAAGCATGGGGCTGCGTTCGATCCGGAGCTGCTGCCCGAGCAGATTCTAGGGCAGCGCAACGACGACGCCCTGCGATCGTTCTTCGGCCCTGATCTCACGCCTGAGCAAAGTCAGCGGATGGGCGAGGAAATCGAAGCCAATTTCCGGGAAATCTTCCGGCCGCACGCCAAGCCGCTCCCCGGCCTGATGCCGCTGATGGAAGAGTGCCGCCGCGCGGCGGTTCCCATGGCTGTGGCCTCATCCGCGATGAGGAAGAACGTGGACCTGGTGGTGGAAACCCTCAGGCTTGAGCCTTACTTCAAGGTTGTCATCGACGGCGATCAGGTGTCTCGGCCTAAGCCTGATCCTGAGATTTACCTGCTCGCGGCCCGGCGGCTAGGCGCAGAGCCCTCACGGGCGGTGGCCTTTGAGGATTCGTTCGTCGGCATCAAGGCCGTTCACCGTGCCGGAATGAAATGCGTGGCCATCGCTTCCACCTTCCCGCTCGAGCAACTGCGGGATGAGACGGAGGCTGACTGGGTGGTGCGGAGCTTCGAAGAGGTAAGCCTTGATCGTCTGAGGTTGTTGTTTCAGACGCAGGGGCAGCTCTTGTGGCCGCCCGGCAGTCGACAGTTGATAGTCCACAGTCGGAAGTAACTTTCAACGTTTGACTGTCAACTGTGAACTTCAGCTTTGAACCTTACCATCACCACAGTGATGTCATCCGCCTGGGGCGCGAGGCCGGCGAAGTTCTCCACCGCTTCCACGATGCGCGAACACACGTCGGGCGCCGGCATCTCGGAGCATCCCTCCAGGAACTCCTTGAGACGTGCGTCTCCAAAGAAATCGCGGCTGGTGTTCTGAGCCTCGGTAACGCCGTCCGAAAAGATCACGAGTTCATCACCGGGCTCCAGTTGTGCGGATTGTTTGGTGAACGTCACATCGGGAAACATTCCCAGGGGAAAGTTCGGCGCTCCCAGCGGCGTGATCTCGCCGGCGCGGCGCAGAACCAGCGGCGCCGGATGCGCGGCGTCCACAAAGTCGAACCGCCCCGAAGGGTCGAGCACTCCATAAAACACGGTGGCGTACATCTCGGGCGGAGTACGCTCGCAGAGGAAGTCGTTCACGCGCACAAACAGGTCTTCAAGATCCGGATCGCCGGCGGCCACAGCGTCAAAGGCGCCTTGCAGCATTACGGACATCATGGCGGCCGGCAACCCTTTGCCGGAGACGTCCGCTACCGTGAGCCCGTAGCGCCCACCCGGCAGCGGGATCAAATCGTAGTAGTCTCCTCCTACGGTTCGGCAGGGCAACGTGAGGGCGTGGAACTCAAAATGGTCCGTCTGGGGCAGTGCGCGGGGCAACAGGCTCTGCTGGATGCCGGAGGCCAGCGTCATTTCGTGCTGGGCGCGCTCCTGCTCGCGCGCGCGGCGGAACAAGCGAGCATTTTCGATTACGGTGGCCCCTTCGACGGCCAGCGTCTGAAGCACCTCGCGATCGAGCCCCGTCACCGACGCTGCCTGCAGCCGCGCTTCGAGATAGAGCACGCCCATAAGCTGGGGCAGCATTTGCCGGATGGTCTCGCCGCTGGAGTCAGCCACCGGCAGCTTTTGCAGCGGCAAAGCAAGCACACCACGCGCCCGCGCGGGCAGCACGCCCGTCTCCTGGGGCGCGCGTCCCGCGAGGACATCCTCCAGCACGATCTCCTCTTGTCGCAGGCGCGCCACACGGTCGACCACGGCCTCGGAGTAGGTAATGCCATCAAGAGGCAGAAAGGCTCCTGCGCTGCTCCGGGCCAGGCGCAACCGCAACTCACCCTCTTCAGTGGTGAGGAAAAGCAAGCCGCGTTCGGCCTCGGTCAGGCGAATGGCAGAGTCCAGCACGGTGGTGAGCACTTCCTCAAGGGCCGGGGCGCGGTGCAGAACCTGCGCCACTCGCAAGAGAAGCCCGAGGTGATGGAGTTGGGGGTCGCGCGCGTCAGAAGCCTTACCAATCTCCTCCAGCAGGTTCGGAAGCACCGGCTCTTCCAGAACGAACGTCAGACGGTAAGCGTCGGAGATTCCGAGACTGATGTTGTCACCGGACTTCAGAACCCGCGAATCAACTCGCTCCCCGTTGACGAAGGTTCCGTGGCGGCTGCGCACGTCCTCAACCACATAGGCGTCCCCTTCGTGCAAAATGCGCGCGTGCTGGCGCGAGATGCGATTGTCGAGCAGCACCAGGTCATTGTCGCCCTGGCGTCCCAGACTGAAAGGCGCGCGCGCGATCTCCACCTCGCGTTCGTTGCCAGCGGTGTCGCGGACGATTAGACGGGCAATGGTGCCGGGCATAGTGGGTTACCGTGGATTGGGCCAATCAGTATAGCAGAGGTCATGCGGGGTCAATATCTTGCCGACTTAAGTGTTGCCCTTGAGATTATGAAATTGTCGGCCTTCTCCGACCGAATCCTCGCTGCTGTTCGAGATGGATCCCGAACCGACGCCAGAAGCGCTCACGACACTGGGGGGCAGGGGGCATGCCGCTGGCGGTACAGATCTTTCGCTTGCTGGGGCTGCCGGCGCGCGTCCGACGCCGCGCGTTTTTCGCGGCGCAGCCCCTAAAGTGTTTTTTTGGCGTTGCCCCGGAGCCGCTTTTCCCGTACCCTCAAATCTATGCAACTCCATTTCACACCCGAGCAAGAGGCGCAGCTTGCGCAGATAGCCAGCCAAGCCGGAACCGATCCCGAGCGGCTGGCAACCAATGTTGTCGCCCGCTATCTCAACGAAGAAGCCCGCTTCCTCGCCGCTGTCCAAAAGGGCCTTGCAGCAGCGCAGCGCGGCGAGTTTATCGAAGAAGAAGAAATGGACGCCCGGCTTGAAACCATGTTTAAAAAGCCCTGATGCGCATTCGCTGGACTGTTCCCGCCGCCGACGATCTGGAAAGCATCAAGAATTACCTTCAACAGCACTTTCCGCATTTTGCCGAGCCGACGGTGCGGACGATCTACCAGCGTATTCGCTCGCTTAAAACCACGCCGCATCGTGGCAGACCAGGCCACCGCAGCGGCACAAGGGAACTGCCCCTCACGCCGCTTCCCTATGTCGTCGTCTATTCCGTCAAACCCGAGGTCCTCGAAATCCTACATGTCTATCAGGGCTCGCAGGACTGGCGAGATTAGGCCATGACCAACCAGCTTTACTTCGGTCCTGTTCCGGTGACCCAGAATGGAAGCAACGGATGCGACGCTGTCCACAGCGGCCCCCTTGGGGCATCCATCTCTCGCTGAACGACCTTATCGACGGAGTGGGCGGCGTGATAATCAATTGCAATTGGGCCGAGGTTCACGCATCATCAGAACTTTGGCCGGCGCTGACAAACTCACTTAACAAAGTTCGGGGGGAATAGGGGAATGTCTGGGAAGACTTTTCGAATCACACAGCCCAAGGGCAAGCTCGGAGTGCTGGTCCCGGGCATGGGCGCCGTAGCCACCACAGTCATCGCGGGTGTGGAAGCCGTTCGCCGCCACATTGCGCTGCCCATCGGTTCGCTCACTCAGATGGGCACCATTCGGCTCGGCAAGCGCACGGATCGAAGCAGCCCGGCCATCAAGGATTTCGTGCCTCTCGCTGCAATTGACGACCTTGTCTTTGGCGGTTGGGACGTGTACGCCGACAATGCCTACCAGGCAGCGCTCAAGGCCGGCGTGCTGGACCGGACCTTGCTAGACCAGGTGAAGGATTACCTGGAAGAACTGCGGCCTATGCCCGCCGTCTTTGAGCAGAAATTCGTCAAAAACCTCCACGGCAAGAATGTGAAGAAGGGCAAGAGCAAGATGGAGCTCGCCGAGCAGGTGATGGATGACATCCACACCTTTCAAACAAGCCGGCAGGTGAGCCGAACCGTGATGGTATGGTGCGGGTCCACGGAAACCTTCCTGAAGCCTTCGGAGGTGCACCAGTCCCTGGCGGCCTTCGAGAAGGGGCTTAAGTCAAACCACCCCGCCATCGCGCCCAGCATGATTTACGCTTACGCGGCGCTGAAGTCTGGCATTCCGTTTGCCAACGGCGCGCCAAACCTGACGGTGGACATTCCTGCTCTTCAGTCGCTTGCCCTGGAGAACCGGCTTCCCATCTGCGGGAAGGATTTTAAGACTGGCCAGACCCTGATGAAGACCATCATTGCGCCTGGACTCAAGGCACGCCTGTTGGGACTGCGCGGCTGGTTTTCCACCAATATTCTCGGCAATCGCGACGGCGAGGTGCTGGACGATCCCGGCTCCTTCCGCACCAAGGAAGAAAGCAAGCTCTCGGCGCTTGAGTACATCCTTCAGCCCGACCTTTATCCGGACCTCTACAAGGACCTTTATCACAAGGTTCGCATCAACTACTATCCGCCGCGCGGAGACAACAAAGAGGGCTGGGACAATCTCGACATTTTCGGCTGGCTCGGCTACCCCATGCAGATCAAAATCGATTTTCTCTGTCGGGATTCCATCCTGGCCGCGCCTATCGTGCTCGATTTGGTGCTGTTTCTCGATCTCGCCCAACGCACACCGGAGCTGGCGCGCCTTGGCATCCAGGAGTGGCTGTCATTTTATTTCAAGAGTCCCATGGTGGCGCCTACACTTTACCCTGAGCACGATCTCTTTATTCAGCTTATGAAACTGAAAAATACCCTGCGTCACTTGCGGGGCGAAGAATTGATTACACATTTGGGGTTGGAGTACTACGACTGATGAGAGGGCTTGCTAACCGCATGATGCCGATGTGGCTACAATAGCCACTACAAGATTAATCGGTTATTCTGACAAGGCGCTGACGGTGGAATCGGGGGGATCGAGATACTGGACGCGCAGAAGCGGTTTGGCGGCGCGGAGGTCTTTCGTCGCGTCGGGCTAGAGGATGTCGCACTGACAACACCGGCGGCACATGCTAGCTAATTTAACTAGGCTCTATCGAATGCTCGGGAAAAGAGTGCCGTCTTGACAAAATAACTATACAATAATACCCGCTAATGCCAAAAATTACCGAGCGAAACCGTTAGGTCTATGAAAACAAAGGATCGGCTTTTGAGAAAGGTGAGAAACGCGTTTCCTGGGAGCGAAACCCTTCGCCCCGGCCTCTTCTCGGGCGCCGCCTCACGGACGAGGTCACAATCGGTAAACCGTGCACCGATGCCGCACAGGCGACTTTACACCACTTGCCCGGTCTTTGCCCTTGGCCTGCTGTTGATAGCGGTCCTTTCCTCGCCGATTCTTGCCGCCGAGCGCACTGCAGCCGAGGCTGCCAAAGTAGCCGACCGAGTGCTCGCCAAGGCCATCATCATCGACACGCACGCCGACACGCCGCAGATGATGCTGGACGAGAACTACGACCTCGGCGATGCCGACAGCCCTTACATGATCAGCATCCCCAAGGCGCGGACGGGTCACTTGGGCGCCGAGTTCATGTCCATCTGGGTGGGCGTCGACTGGCCCAAGGACGACCTGATCCACCGCGCCCTTGACCTGATCGACGTGGTTGACAGCCAGGTGGCGCTTCACTCGCGTGACCTCGCGCTGGCGGGGACAGCCGATGACGTAGTCCGCATCCATCGCCAGGGCAAGATCGCTATTCTGATGGGCGTCGAGGGCGGACACATTATTCAGGATGACCCGCGCATGCTCGACCTGTACTATCGGCTCGGTGTTCGCTATATGACGCTGACCCACACCAAGAACAATGGGATCGGCGACTCGTCCGGAGATCAACCACACTGGAAGGGCCTGTCGGATTTCGGCCGCCAGGTGATCGAACGTATGAACCGCCTAGGCATGATGGTAGACATCTCACACGTGTCGGACGACACGTTCTACGCCGCAGTTGCGGCGTCGAAGGCGCCTGTGATCGCTTCGCATTCCTCCTGCCGGTCACTGTGCAATGCGCCCCGCAACATGACCGATGACATGCTGCGGACCGTGGCCAAGAACGGCGGCGTGGTAGACATCAACTTTTACGACGGCTTCCTCGACCAGAACTTCGCCGACGCTTACAAGAAAGTGGAAGGCGCAATGGAAGCCGAGGTGAAAGCTGCGCGCGAACAGCGGGCGCGAGAAGGAAAGCGGTTGACGTACCTCGAGGAATCAAAGATCGATGAGAAGTATTACGCGGGGCTTCCCATTCCCAGCTATACCCGCATCGCGGATCACATCGACCACGCCGTTCAGGTGGCTGGAGTAGATCATGTGGGACTGGGCTCGGACTTCGACGGCATCTCGGGCCTGGCGCCCCGCGGCATGGAAGATTGCTCGAAACTGCCCGACCTTGTGCGCGAACTGGCCCATCGTGGCTACAGCGAAGATGATCTGGTGAAAATTCTGAGCGGTAACGTCCTGCGGGTTATGCGGCAGGTGGAGGCTGTTTCCCACTCGTTACAATAGATTGTGACGGGCTTGCGTACAGCCGAAAGGCGAATTCACCTCGGCGGTCACGGAGGCGTTCGGAGGCTCTTCTCCGTGTTCTGCGCTCTCTGTTCCACTCGCGGCAAATGTCTTGGTCCTGCGAGAAGATTTCTTGAGTATTTTTTTGAATTTCTTGAATTTGTAATCTGAAATTATCTGAAATATCTGAAATCTGGAATTTGGAATCCGGAATCTGCCTTTGGTTGGGGCTCGGTGCCCTCTGTGATGAGTTTTTCGCAAGCCGAGAGAAGTTGAAGACAACGCAAGGAGATCAGTTATGAAGAATTTCTGGGCTGGCTTCGCCAGCCTCGCCATTCTGATGAGCGCAGTAGCACTCATCGCCGGGGCGCAAGCCAGCTCCACGACACACTCGACGACTCATCACGCAACCCACGCTTCCACCGCCGTGCATCGCTCGCTGATGAACCCAGCCTCGCTTAACCAGAAGGCGCCCGATACTTACAAGGCAAAATTCACCACCACTCAAGGAGACTTTGTGGTGGAGGTCACCCGCGCCTGGGCGCCGCTGGGCGCTGACCGCTTCTACAATCTCGTGAAGAACGGGTTCTTCACGGACGCCAGCTTCTTTCGAGTGATTTCCGGCTTCATGGTGCAATTCGGACTTAGCGCCAAACCGCCGATTGCGGCCGTCTGGAGCAGAGCGCCGATTCCGGACGATCCCGTGACGCAGAGCAACAAGCGCGGCTACGTTACCTTCGCCACGGCCGGTCCGAACACTCGCACCACGCAGATCTTCATCAATTTTGGCGACAACAGCCGCCTGGATGGCGATGGCTTCGCGCCTTTCGGCCAGGTGGTAGAAGGAATGGACGTGGTCGACAAGTTGCATAGCGGCTACGGTGAGGGCGCGCCCCAAGGCAGCGGCCCGGATCAAAGCCAGATTGAGGCCAAAGGCAAGGCGTATCTTGACGCCGAGTTTCCCAAGCTCGACAGCATCAAGAGCGCAGTGATTGTGGCGCCAGCCCCGGTAACGATGACGAAGAAGCCGGCGGCAGCCAGTACCCATAAGGCTGCCCCCAAGCCGCAATGAGCAGCTCTCGAGTCGCGTTCAAAGAAGGTCGGTTGCGAGAGCGGATGGCAGGCAAAGAACACAGAGTTCGCAGGGGGCTCACAGCGGCCGCCGAGAAACTGATTTTGTTCTCTGTGCTCTCTGTGAGGCCTCAGTGATCTCCGTGTTGAGAATTTCTCGCGGTTGCAGCAAAGTAGCCCCAGGGTAAATATTCATGACGAAGTGAGAAAGGACAACATGAACGATGCCAAGCCCGGTGTGTACGCGACTTTTGAAACCAGTGAAGGCGACTTCGTATGCCGGCTGTTCCCCGAGCAGTCGCCCAAGACGGTTGCGAACTTTGTGGACCTCGCCACCGGCGCCAAGGAATTCGCCGGCTCAGGGGGCAAGAAGACCAAAGGAAACTTCTACGATGGGCTCGTGTTTCACCGCGTGATCCCGAACTTCATGATCCAGGGCGGCTGCCCGGAAGGAACCGGACGCGGCGGCCCAGGCTACAAATTCGAGGACGAATTCGGCAAAGACCGCGTCTTCGACAAGCCCGGCAAGCTGGCGATGGCTAATTCCGGCCCCAACACCAACGGCAGCCAATTCTTTGTGACCACCGCAGCCACCACCTGGCTCAACCATAAGCACACCATTTTCGGCGAAGTGGTTGAAGGCATGGACGTGGTGGACAAGATCTCGAACGTGCCTCGCGACCGCTCTGACCGTCCGCACAAGCCGGTGGTGATGAAGAGTGTGAGGATTGAGGAAGTGAAGACTTAAAGTATGAAGAGGGCGAACCCTAGCCGCCAAACGAACGACATGCTTCCGGAATATGACTTTTCTGGTGGCGTTCGTGGAAAGTACGCCGGTAAGTTCGCAAAGAGCACCATCATGGTGGTCCTTGACCCCGACGTTGCCGAGGTGTTTCCCGATCCAGAATCGGTGAACAAGGCGCTTCGCGCGCTCGGCCACATTATTCAGGACAGGAATCGAAAAGGCGGCCGACAGCGTTCGACACGGTAAGGGCAGAGTGCGTCCAGAGTACGAGTTCGATTATTCGACAGCTGCCCGAAGTAAGTACTATCGCCGACTACTGAAAGAGGGTGCGAACGTTGTCGTTTTGGAGCCCGACTTGGCCAAAGCATTCCGCAGTTCGGCTGCGGTAAACGAGGCGCTCAGATCCTTGCTTAGCATCTCGGAGACCACGCGGCGCTTGACTGGTCGACGTCATTCACAAGGTGAGCACGCGAGGCCGAAAGCACCGCAGCCAAGAGTTAATAAGTCCGCTATGTCAGAGAAATCGCAGACCGAATCTGACTCACACCCCAATCACCCCCACCAGCTCCTTCACCGCATCCGCCGACTTCTTGAGCGCCGCCTGCTCGTCGGGAGTGAGTTTGATCTGGATGATCTGTTCGATACCGCGCGCGCCCAATTTCACCGGCACGCCCACAAAAAGGCCGTTGATGCAGTACTCGCCTTCGAGGTAAGCGGCGCAGGGCAGAATCTTCTTGCGGTCGTAGAAAATGGCCTCCACCATTTCCACCGCCGCGGCCGACGGCGCGTAGTAGGCGCTGCCCGACTTCAGCAGGTTCACGATCTCAGCGCCGCCGCTCGCGGTGCGCTTGATGATAGCGTCGAGCTTGTCTTTGGGCAGCAGCTCCGTCACCGGAATGCCCGCTACAGTGGTGTAGCGCGGCACGGGAACCATGGTGTCGCCGTGCCCGCCCAGCACGAAGCCCTGCACGTTCTGCACGGAGACGTCGAGTGCCTCCGCGATGAACGTGCGATATCGCGCTGTATCCAGCACGCCGGCCATGCCGATCACGCGGTTCTTGGAAAAGCCGCTCGCCTTATACGCCGCCTGCGCCATAGCGTCGAGTGGATTGGTCACGATAATCAGAATGCACTCGGGCGACGTCTTGGCCACCTTCTCGATGGCGCCCTTCACCACTTCGTAGTTAGCCTTCAGCAGGTCGTCGCGGCTCATGCCGGGCTTGCGCGGAAAACCGGCCGTCATCACGACGATGTCGGAGTTAGCAGTGTCGGCATAGTCGTTCGTGCCTTTCACCTTCACGTCGTAGCCCTCGATCGGCCCTGACTCGAGCAGGTCCAACCCCTTGCCCTGAGGCACGCCTTCCAGAATGTCGATCACCACCACGTCTGCCAGTTGCTTATCCGCCAACCGATGAGCTACGGTCGCGCCGACGTTGCCGGCGCCGATCACTGTCACTTTTCTACGCATCATTCCTCTCCTGGTCGATGAACTTGAGGCACGCAGCCGCTGCCCACGCGAGGACGACCGCCTTCTTGGCTAACTTCCTCTCTAAATGTCGTTCAGGTCCATCATCGACATTAACATGAGCCCAATCGTTTCGGCAGCCTGATCCCGAGCGCGAGCAGCCCGATCCCGATCCCGAGCCCTACTGCCCCTTCAACCTGTCATTCCGAGGCGTCGACCTTGCTCAGCCTCTTTCGGCGAGGTCGAAGGGAGGAGCCGAAGACGACGGGTAATCTCGCACTGTCTGCGCCTTGTTTCGAAGCGAGATTTCTCGCGCAGTTCACCCTGAGCTCCTTCGCTGCGCTCAGGACCGTTCGCAGCGGAAGAGCGAACGGGCTCGAAATGACGGGGAGGCGGACTCGGGCCACGAATGCCGAGGCGGTATATAATACGGTTACTGTTTAGTGTTTGATATCGAAATTCATTTCGGAGAAACCCATGCGCAAACCCAAACCGTTTCCCGAGGGTTCGCTCGAAACATTGAAAGCGGCCTTAGCCGCCGACTTTCGGCATCGGGATCTTCACCCCGGCCCGCGCGGCAAAATCAATGGCTTCTTCGTAGCCGGCGTCCGCGTGCCGGGCAACGCCGATCCCAGGATCGTTGGTCAAAACGCGCTCAATTCGTTTAGCCATTTCGCGCGTGCCATCCGCCACGGTCACCTGCCCCGCGTGCAAGGAGTAGCCGATTCCCACCCCACCGCCGTTGTGAATTGACACCCAGCTCGCTCCGGAAGCGGTGTTGAGCAGGGCGTTTAGCAGCGGCCAATCCGCAATGGCATCGCTGCCGTCCTTCATGCTTTCGGTCTCGCGGAAAGGTGAAGCCACCGAGCCGCAATCCAAATGGTCCCGGCCCATGACGATGGGCGCCTTGATTTCTCCGCGCGCTACCAAGTTGTTCAGGCGCTCGCCGAACAAGGCGCGCTCACCATATCCCAGCCAGCAGATGCGCGCCGGCAGCCCTTGAAATTGCACGTATTTTCTGGCCAGTCGAATCCAGCGGCCCAGAATCTCGTTGTGAGGAAATAGCTCCAGCACCAAGTCATCAGTGCGGTGAATATCCGCCGGCTCGCCCGAGAGCGCCACCCAGCGGAACGGCCCGCGGCCCTCGCAGAAGAGCGGCCGGATGTAGGCCGGAACGAAACCCGGGAAGGCGTAAGCGTCCGTCACGCCCCCATGCTCGTAAGCCATGGTGCGAATGTTGTTACCGTAATCGAAAGTGGCAGCGCCGAGCTTCTGCAGATCAAGCATGCTGCGCACGTGGCGGGTGATGGAATCGTAAGAACGCGTTAAATAGTCCTTCGGATCGCTACGCCTGATCTCGGCGGCCTCTTCGATCGTTAGCCCGCGCGGGATGTAGCCGTTCAGCGGATCATGCGCGCTCGTCTGATCTGTAAGAAGGTCCGGCACCACGCCGCGGCGGGCCATCTCGGGGATCACGTCCGCGCAATTGCCCACCAGGCCCACGGACGTTGCCTGCTTCTGTCGCACGGCCTTCTTTAGGATGCGCAGCGCCTCGTCGAGATCGTTTACGCAGATGTCGCAGTAACCTTGCCGGATGCGCCGCTTGATGCGCTCGGCGTCCACTTCAATGCCGAGAAACGCCCCGCCGTTGAGCGTGGCGGCCAGCGGCTGGGCGCCGCCCATGCCGCCCATACCGCCACTCACTACCAGCTTTCCGGCCAGGTCACCGCCGAAGTGCTTACGCGCCGCGGCAGCGAAGGTCTCGTAGGTGCCCTGCAGAATTCCCTGTGTGCCGATGTAAATCCAGCTTCCGGCGGTCATCTGCCCGTACATGGTGAGTCCCATGCGATCGAGCTCGCGAAACTTCTCCCAGTTTGACCAGTGGCCCACGAGGTTGGCATTGGCGATCAGCACTCTTGGCGCCCAGTCATCCGTTCGAAATACGCCCACGGGCTTGCCCGACTGCACCAAGAGTGTTTCGTCGCTTTCGAGAGCGCGGAGCGCCGCCACAATGGCATGGTACGCGACCCAATTGCGCGCCGCGCGCCCCGTGCCTCCGTAAACCACCAGCTCCTGCGGGCGCTCGGCTACTTCCGAGTCAAGATTGTTCATCAGCATGCGCAGCGCCGCTTCCTGCTGCCAACCCTTGCAACTGATGTCTGTGCCGCGAGGCGCGCGAACAGGCGTGTATGGCTGAGTGCTACTGGACTCCACGGCGTTTGTGGTCTCGCCAGGGGCTTGCTCTACAACCTGAGCAGTGATCTCGCTCATGTGAACCTGCCTCTGACGCCATGTTAGCTTACGGCACAGCAAAGAAAAAGGGTGCGCAGCCGGGCCATCAAACCTCAACGTGCAGCCGACCCAGCTCCGACAACTTGAGCCTCAATCTTTCTTGATCCGTGCTCGCCGCATCTTCTTGAACGCCTCGAACGCTTCACGGCGGGCCGTCTGATGCTGCACCACCGGACGGGGATAGTTTTTGCCGAGTTTGATCCCGGCTTGCTCCAGCACCGAGGCGGGAGCGGTCCAAGGCGGGTGAATCCAAGGCGGCGCGAGGCGGCTCAGCTCTGGAACCCAACGACGGATGTACGTGCCCTCGGGGTCAAATCGCTCGCTTTGCCGCACGGGATTGAAGATCCTAAAGTACGGCGCGGCATCAGCTCCGCACCCCGCGCTCCATTGCCAGCCCAGCGTGTTGTTCGCCAGATCAGCGTCCACGAGTGTGTCCCAAAACCAATAGGCGCCCTCTTCCCAGCTTATTCTCAAGTGCTTCGTGAGGAACGAAGCCACCACCATGCGAACGCGATTGTGCATCCAGCCGGTCGTCCATAGCTCGCGCATACCAGCGTCCACGAGCGGATAACCGGTTGCTCCACGCTGCCACTTCTTGAGCAATGGAGCATCCGTGCGCCAACTAAACGCCGCAAACTCCGCTCGCAGCGGTTGATTCGGAGTCTGTGGGAAATGGAACAACAAGTGGTACGCAAATTCGCGCCAACCCAGTTCCTTAAGGTAGCAATCGACGGCTTCGCCGGCGCTGGCTGTGCGCGCCCTCTGAAGTTCGTGCCAGAGTCTGCACGGGCTGATTTCGCCGAAGTGCAGATGGGGAGATAGCCTCGACGTACCGGTCCGCTCCGGGAAGTCGCGATCAGATGCGTAGCCACCTAGCCTGCTCCTCAGGAATGTTCTGAGTTCCGCCGCCGCTCCGGATTCTCCCGGATTCCAGGCTGCCCGCAAGCCGCTCGCCCAATCAACCTGCGGCTCAAGACGAAGGTCAGCAAGAGGAGCGGAGTCGGGCCAGGCTGAAGGCTCAGGAAGCCGTTTCGGCCCTTCGCGAGGCGAAGCAGGCTCGGGCTTGGCAAGGCAAGCTTTCCAGAACGCTGAAAAAACCTGCAACGGGCGCTGCGTGCTCTTGCTGATGACAGTCCCGGGCTCAAACAAAGTGCCTGCATCGAAAGTCTGAACGTCGACTCCCTGCTGGAGCAGCGAACTCTTCACGGCTGTGTCACGCGCAATCGCCGCGGGTTCATAGCGGCGGTTCCAAAAGACGGCCTTCGCACCCGTTTCAGCGACCAATTGTTCGAGCGCTTGGAGACTCGACCCCCGCCGCAAGATCAGCCGGGAGCCCCGCAAAGCCAAGCTTTCGTGAAGGCGGCCGAGAGATTGACGCAGCCACCAGCGTGACGCCGCTCCGGGCGGCCACGGCTCCTCTTCGTCGGGCGCCCAAATGAACACGGGTATGACAGGTGTTCCTCGCTCAGCGGCCGCGAGCAACGCCGGGTTGTCGTCCAGACGCAGGTCCAGACGGAACCACACCAGCGACGGCGTCACGCTCAAGCAAGACTCCGGGATCTTCGCTCTTGCATCTGACTAAACCAGCGGTCTGCTCTCGTTTCCGCTGTTTCGGGATCGAAGCCCTTGGCTATGGCTCTAGGGTCGCATCTCTCTACTTAGCCGGCCGCTCTGCTTCGAATCGAATCTGTTTCAGCTTTTCGGCATCGGTTGGAAGCTCCGCCTGGCCGGCCGGAAACTCGTTGGCCTTCAGAATAAACGCCAGGGCATCGGCGTTCTGCGGCCGGCTTAGCGTTCCGGGCTTGTCGGCAGGCATCGCCGTCTGAATCTTCTCGAACAGGTCGTCAACCGTTTCGCCGTTCCAGTTTCCCTTGAAGCCGCTTCCGGTGAGCGCTGGTGTTTGGGGCCGCTTGCCCTGCAAGTGGTCGCCATGACACGAAGCGCATCTCTGGCCGTAGAGCACGCTTCCACGCTCCGCCTGTTTGCCGGTGTAGACGCCGTCCCACACTGAGGCCGTGCCTTGTGCTCGCAACGCGACCCTTGTCACGCCGCAGAAGGCGCCGATGACGATTGCAACCACAAGCCTCGCTTTTATTTCACGCATTCACGCTCCTCACAGGTATCTTATACTGGCACATCGGATGCTGATTGGACGCGGAGCCCGCCCTCGCTGGTGCTGTCAGGGCGGGCGGCGACAATGTCGCTGCCACGTCTGAATTCACCAACAGTACTGAGGAGACGTCATGCCCTTTCCCTCGAAGCATCGAGTCGCCACATTCCTGGCCGCCGTGCAGGTGTTCGTGGCGCTACAACTCGCCGCGGCTGCCAGTCAGCCGCCCGCCTGTGATCCCGGCAATGGCGGAATTACGCTGCCTCCGGGCTTTTGCGCGCTCGTGGCCGCGGACGGCCTTGGTCCGGCGCGCCACATCGCGGTGGCCGCCAACGGTGACGTCTACGTGGCGATCCAGAGCGATGACAAGCACAAGGGCGGAGTCGTGGCTTTGCGCGATACCAAGGGCGACGGCCGTCTGGACATGAAAGAAGCCTTCGGCACGGGCAGCAGCACCGGCATCGCCTTGCGGAACGGCTACCTTTATCTGGCCCATTTCAACTCCGTCGAACGATTCAAAATGACGCCCGGCCAACTAACGCCTTCGGGCCCTCCTGAAACGCTGGTGAGCGGCTTGCCCGGCGTTGACGAGCACGGCGACAAAGGCATCGCGTTTGACGGCGCGGGATCGTTCTACGTCAACGTGGGCGGGCCTTCAAACGCCTGCCAGCCGCGTAACCGGCAGAAAGGCGTGCCCGGACAAGACCCGTGCGATCTGCTCAAGGAGCACGGCGGCATCTGGAAATTCGATGAAAACAAGCTCGGCCAGAAGCAGTCCGACGGCGTGCGTTACGCCACCGGTCTGCGTCAGATGCCCGCCATCGCCTGGCATTACGGCGCGCTCTACATTGTAATGAACAACCGCGACCAGCTTGACACGCTTTGGCCCGAGCACTTCACGGCGCAAGACAATGCTGAGCGCCCCGCCGAACCCATGTATCGCGCCGTGCAGGGCTCGAACTTCGGCTGGCCCTATTGCTTTTACGACTACGGACTCAAGAAGCTGCTCCTGAGTCCTGAGTACGGCGGCGACGGCAAAATGGTTGGCCGCTGCACTCAGTTTGACTTGCCGGTGGCGAGTTTCCCGGCTCATTGGGCGCCGGTGGACCTCATGTTCTACGACGGCACTCAGTTTCCCGCTCGCTACCGCGGCGGAGCGTTCATCGCCTTTCACGGTTCGTGGAACCGCGCGCCGATGCCCCAAGCCGGCTCCAACGTAACCTTCCAACCCTTTGCTGACGGCAAACCTGCGGGCAAGTTCGAGGTTTTTGCCGGCGGCTTCGCGGGCAAAACGCCGGCGCCTATGAATCCAGACGAAGCTGTCGCCCGTGCGGATGGCGTAGCCGAGGCGCCCGACGGATCGCTGTACATCGGCGAAAGCCAGAAAGGCAAAATCTGGCACGTCTTCTATCGGGGCGCGAAATAGGCGGTCATTATGCGCGATGCTCCCGATAAAGATAGACTGACGCGAAGAAGGTTCCTCGGCACGAGCTCGGCGGCGCTCACCTCCGCAACCGTCCTCTCGCCACTCTCGGCGACGAAGCTTGCGGCGCAGGAGCAGTCGGCTTACAAGTCCTCCGACCGAAGTAGAAGCGATCCGGGCCCTACCAATCCTGCTCTGGACGCGGCCAATCCGGATTCGAACGCTCCGGTTCCCACGGACGCTGGCGGCGTACAGACGTTCAAGTACCCCTTTTCCCTCGCCCACAAGCGCCTTCATGAAGGCGGCTGGTCCCGCGAAGTTACGCAGCGTGAACTTGCGGTGGCCAAGAGTTTGGCCGGAGTCAACATGCGGCTCACCGCCGGCGGCGTCCGGGAGCTGCATTGGCACACCGCTGCAGAATGGGCGTTCATGTTGTACGGCAACGCCCGCATCACCTGCATCGATTCCGAGGGCAGGAGCTTCGTGACCGACATCAAAGACGGCGACCTATGGTTTTTCCCCACCGGCATCCCCCACTCCATCCAGGGACTCGCCCCCGACGGCTGCGAATTCCTGCTGGTGTTTGATGACGGCAACTTCTCCGAATACGAGACCGTGCTGCTCTCGGACTGGATGGCGCACACGCCTCCGGACGTCGTAGCCAAGAATTTTGGTGTCCGGCAAGAGGCTCTCGCAAGCATGCCGAAGAAGGAATTGTTCATCTTCCAGGCCGAAGTTCCGGGGCGGCTCGAGGAGGGCCGCCGCGTCGCCGCGGGCGCGTTGGGCCCCTCGCCCATTGATTTTGCTTTCCGCACTGCGCAGGATGCTCCCACCAAGCGCACCAAGAGCGGGGATGTCCGCATCGTGGATTCGAGCACGTTCAAAGTGTCTACGGCCATCGCCGCCGCGATTGTCACCGTCAAGCCCGGCGGCCTCCGCGAGCTTCACTGGCACCCGAACGCCGACGAGTGGCAATACTTCTTTGCCGGCAAGGGACGCATGACCGTGTTCGCAACCGGCGGTCGCGCCCGCACCATGGATTTCGAAACCGGTGACGTGGGTTATATCCAAAAGACGCTCCCTCACTACGTCGAAAACACCGGCACCACGGACCTGAAGTTCCTGGAGATGTTCAAGAGCAGCTACTATCAGGACCTCGCGCTTTCCGAATGGCTGGCGCACACACCGCCGGAACTTGTCGCCGCTCATCTGCACCTCGACAAAGCCACGCTGGACGCATTGCCGAGAGAAAAATCCGTGATCGTGCCTGACTAGTGTGGCGTTTCATTAAACTATATCCACATAATTTCGCTTTCGGGATATGGTTCTCAGCATGGCAGGAAAATCGAGACCTGCCGTGTTCGTGCCAAACGATATCGCAAATTAGGAAGCGAGCAGGCAGTCGATGAGACACCCGTATTGAAGATTTGAGATATTTGAGATTGCAGATGCTCAGATAGATGACGGACAACCGCTTCGAGCAGCTCCCGGTCTGGCAACGGCAATCAAGCTGGGTCAGCAAATCTACGCGTTTGCTGCAAGGCCAGCGTTCCGCCGCCAGCGCAGCCTGCGCGACCAGATCGAGCGAGCAGCGGTCTCAATCTCCAATAACATTGCCGAAGGCTTCGAGCGCGGTGGCGGCAGTCGTGAATGTAGAGTGACAAATGCGGCTAGGGTCTCAACGAGGTCACGAAAGTGCAATTGATCTTCAGGTCTTCGCACTGCGAGTCCCCTGGTGTAATCTGGGTTTGAACCACTGCAACAACGGAGCGGACAATATTGGATAAACGCACAGATCATGCCGAAAAGCCATCCGGTCAACGACTAACTCGCAGACGGTTTTTGGGCGCCGGGCCCGCAGCATTGTTGGTGGCCGGGGTTTCAGGTGCGGCGGCGGACGCAGCGGGGTTTCGAGCACCCGCGCCTCCTGCGCGCGCCTGGACGGAAGGCTCATTCGAGCTTGAAGAGATCACCGTTGGCGAGCTTCAGGACGGTATGAAGTCCGGTAAGTTCACGGCGCGCTCCCTCACTGAAATGTATCTCGCGCGTATCGAGAAGATTGACCGCCCGCATCCCGCAAAAGCTTCGGCGGGATCGCGGGCCGCCGAGGAAGCGAGGCCAGGGGTCAACGCGCTTATCGAGGTGAATCCCGAGGCATTACGCATCGCGGAAGAGATGGATCGCGAGCGGCGCACGCGCGGCCCGCGCGGCCCCATGCACGGGATCCCGGTGCTCATCAAAGACAACATCGCTACCGCCGATCGCATGATGACCACGGCAGGGTCATTGGCTCTGGTGGGCGCAAAACCGCCGCGAGATTCATTTGTAGCCAAGCGGCTGCGGGAGGCCGGAGCCGTAATCCTGGGCAAGACAAACCTCAGCGAGTGGGCCAACATTCGCTCAGAGCACTCCACCAGCGGTTGGAGCGGCCGCGGCGGACTCACGCGCAACCCGTACGCTCTGGACCGGAACGCGTGTGGATCAAGCTCGGGCTCGGGCGCCGGAGCTTCGGCCAACTTCTGCGCACTGGCTATCGGTACGGAAACCGATGGCTCCGTCGTGTGCCCGTCTTCGATCAACGGCTTGGTGGGCATCAAGCCCACCGTTGGGCTCGTGAGCCGAAGCGGTATCATCCCCATTTCGCATAGCCAGGACACAGCCGGACCCATGGCTCGCACGGTGACCGATGCGGCCATCCTGCTGGGTGTGATGGCCAGAATTGATCCCGACGACAAGATCACGGCGGAAAGCCAGGGCGAGGCCCAGCCAGACTATACGCGCTTTCTCGATCCCAACGGCCTGAAGGGCGCGCGCCTCGGCGTGGCCCGCAAGTTTTTCGGATTTAATGAAGCCGTTGACAAGCTGATGGAAGAGGCCCTGGCTGAAATGAAGCGCCAGGGTGCAGTGCTGGTAGACCCTGCAGACATCCCGTCAATGGGGAAGTTCGGAAAGACCGAGTTTACGGTGCTCGTCTATGAGCTCAAGGCTGATCTCAACGCTTACCTGGCGACGCTTGGCCCCGGCGCGCCCGTGCACACGCTCGAAGAAATCATCGAGTTCAACAAGAAGAACAGCGACCGCGAAATGCCTTATTTCGGTCAGGACACCTTCGAGAAGGCGCAGGAAAAGGGCCCGCTCACTGAAAAGGAATACCTGGATGCACTCGACAACAACCACAAACAGGCGCGCCAGGAAGGCATCGACGCAGTGATGGACAAATTTCAACTCGATGCTTTGGTGGCGCCCACGGCAGGTCCGGCTTTCATGACGGACTTGGTGAACGGCGACCACGACACCGGCGGCAGCTCGTCGCCCGCTGCCGTAGCCGGATATCCTGACATCACGGTTCCCGCTGGCTTCGTGTTCGGACTTCCCGTCGGCATTTCATTCTTTGGCCGCGCCTACAGCGAGCCCACGCTGCTCAAGGTCGCCTACGCCTTCGAGCAAGCCACGAAGGCGCGCCGGCCGCCGAAGTTCCTTCAGACCATTGAGCTCCGCGTGTGATTGGGTTCAGTTGGTATGAGCGTGGCTGCGCGATGAGCCTGCCTCTACTAATCACTGACGCCGGCGGAGAAGTCGTTGAACCCCCAACAGTCCTGTCGTCAGTAGAAGCAGCGTGGCAGGTTCCGGTGTGAGATCGAGGCTCGCCCCGGGTATCCCGTTACCGCTGGGGTCGGTAAACCAGTAGCTGGGAGGGCCAAGTTCAAGCATAGCCTCCGCAGACCCGTAGGAAGCAACCACCTCAGCATCGAAAGTAGCCGCGAGGTCGAAAGGCTGACCGAAGGTAAACGGAATAACGTCAACGGCACCCGACGGGCCTTGGAAGCAGTATGAGAGCGTAGCGGTTGTGAGACAAGCCTCGTAAACCTCACTGTCGCCGCTCCAGTCCATGGATCCGGAAATAGCGTAGTTCATCCATAGAAGACCCTGGCCGGCGCCTCCCAAAGCAATAACGGATTCACTCCATGAACCCGTCGCACCTGCCCACGTGTTGTTCCAATTATTGACCGAGGAAAGGGTATCCACTGCAATCGTGGCGTTAAGTGGAGTCTTGTTATCGAGGGTAACGAGCGTGAAGGCCGAACTTTGAGCCCCAGCGCCGGTCAGATCCAGGCAGCTTGCCGCGGCGGTTGCCGTGGTGGAGCCAGACTGGGTCTGACTGTTCAAAGAACAGCCCCAACCCCACGTCCAGGCCGTTGCCTGTACGTTGCTGGCTGCTGCTGTACTCTCGGCTAACAATACGAAACAGAAGAGCGACACGACCAGCAAAGCCGTTTTGATTCGCATGTTTTCCTCCTCGCGTCGCGATCGCCTGCTATTATTGCGGCGGGAAAAGGGATTTTGACGATGTGACGAGCGTCACAGGGGCTAGTGACGGCGCTGGTGGAGCCGGCTTCGCGTCCCCCGGTATCGGCCGGTGACCCACAGCTCCACACTCCCTCGCTTTCGGTGCAACACCCTGACAGTCAGGGTGACTTGATAAATGATGAAATGAATACATATATCAGAAATTCTGTACCCGTTTTGGCGACGCTCTCAAAGAAAGAGCAAGCCGCGGCCACGGGAATCCTCACTCGAATGCGATAAGGCGGTGCCTTTCGGGATTCTTGCTCATGCTCGCAGCGACCTCGCGCGACTATTCCAGCTATGTTGACGATGGCGCCGACGCCAGGAGCAGGGCGATCGGAAACGAGTTGGCCGCGGTTGGTATACTCTGTGGCCATTCGAACCCTCTCAAGTAACCCGGAGCTGCGGCTGAGGTAATTCCATTCGAGTTAACAGCTTTTGGGTACAGAGAGCGCGGAGACCCTCGAGCCGGGCACTGGACGGAGAATCTTCGCAGCCTGAGAAGAAGTAAGCCAGCGTAAATAAATAAGCTTTACAGTCGCTATTTCCTGCTTGGTCGGATCGTGTAGTTCCATTCGCCGTGAAATTTGTCGGGCTCCAGATTGACCTGGGCAAACTGTTCATCCGTGATCTTACGCCCAACGGGATACTTGCGGTGATCCAGACGGCAGGTCACTTGGAGACCCTTTGCCGTCGTCGTCCCGGCGATCAGCCGCACGACGGTCTCGTAATCGCGCAGCGGCTCACCGCGCCAGTTGGACGAGATGAAGGAAAACAACCGGTGCTCCACCTGGTTCCATTTGCTCGTGCCGGGCGGGAAATGGCAGACCGTCAGCGTCAGCCCTGTTGGGTCGGCCAAGCGCTGCAAC
>DATJYK010000371.1:0-25577 GCA_035578005.1 Terriglobia bacterium | reverse complement strand
AGTTTGTGTGAAAACTCGGCTGGCGCGTGCCGAGCCGTGGACCCCCGCCTGCGCGGGGGTGACGCCATTGGATTTACGGGGTCTACCAAAGCGCGTCATTCCCGCGAAGGCGGGAATCCACGAGTTTTCACACAGGCTCTTCAGCCCCGCCGCAAATCGCACCCCAATAACTTAGGTTGAGGGCGTCGGTACGGCGGGGCTGAAGCCCCGCCCTTCCGAGGCCCGAACAGCAGGACCGGTCTCCTTCAAAAAGAACGTCAGAACGATGGCCACGGCGACGTCGAGTAGAAGCGGCGCGAAGCCTGTCTGGTAATGTTCCGGTGCCATCCCCCCAGCGCCGGCCGATACCTGATGAAGAATCCATCCGAAAACGGGACCCAGCAGCGCACTGAAGGTAAAATTTAGAAAATTGATAACTCCAGTCGCGGTTCCGCCAAACTGCGGCGGATTGGCTTCCTTAATGACCGTGTAGGGCAGCATGGCCGCGCCCGATGCCGCTCCGGCGATGAGGCCGAGCGTGTAACGAGGGAGCACACCGGCAGGGCCGAAAAGGATCCAAGCCAGGCAAGCCAGCAGCACCACGGCGCCGCCGACGATTACCGGCTTTCGTCTCCCGAGCCGGTCGGAAATGAAGCCGAGCAGAGGGCTGCCGATAATCCATCCGATGGGAACGGCCGCCGAGCGCATGACAGCCGAGGCATAGTCCAGACTGTGCGCCTCTTGCAGATAGCGCACGCCCCAGATCATGCCGAAGATCGTCGTCGGAATGAAAAGCAGGCCTGCAATCAAGCCGCACAAAATCGATTGCGGATTTCTCAAAACAGCGGAAAAAGCCCCAATGACCCTCGAGAATCCTCTCTCGGGCTGTTTTGTTCCCTCCCGCTTCGGCAAGAGAAGAAGAAGCAGGGCACCCATGGCCAGACCGCCAATTCCCATCACCACCCAGAAACGGTTCCAAGCCAGGCCGCCGCCAATCAAGGGTCCTACCGCAAACTGCCCCGCCGCGCCCCCGGCCATGCCAAACATCTGGGTGGCGCCGATCAAAGTTGCAGCTTGAGAAGCCGGAAAGTAATTCGCGGCGATATAAATGGCTCCCACTGCTGCGAAAGCGCCACCAACTCCCTGCAGCAATCTGCCCACACTCGCCGCTCCGCCATTGCCTGTGCCGAACAAGAACGCCCCGATGCCCACCACGGACGCGCCGATCGGGAGAACCACCTTAGGCCCCAGCCGGTCCAAGGCAGCTCCAGCCACCAGGCTAAACACCGAATACCCGTAGTAGAAGAGACCTACAATCGAGGCCACGCCCAGCGCACTCAGCCCGAAGGCCTCCGAAAGCTGTGGCATCATGACGGAAGGTGCTGAGCGCAGCGCGTACTGATAAAGGTAATAGACCGCCGCCACGAGCCATGCAACGGTAGCTACCTTGCGGCTCATGCCCGTGTCATGAGCGCTTGCGGGTTGTACGCTTGTTGGCGGCATACACGTTGAAGGCCTGGGAGCGCGGGCGTCTCGCCCGCCGCTTCGTTTTAAGTCCCCCCAAGCGAAGGTTGCAAGAGCGGGCGAGACGCCCGCGCTCCCAGCGATTTTTCGTGCCTCCTTGAGCTTTCTCGTTCGCTCTAGCAGAGGACGAGAGAAACCGCCAAACCGCCCTCTGAAGTCTCCTTGTACTTCGAATTCATTTCCTTGGCGGTGAGCGCCATCGCCGAAATGGTCGTGTCCAGGTCAACGCGGCGTTCCTCCGGGACTTCTTCGCTGGCGATGCAGTAACCTGTCCATGCCTTCACCGCCCCGTATGCGCAGCGCTCAATGCAGGGTACCTGGACGTACCCCGCAACCGGATCGCAGGTCATGCCGAGGTGGTGCTCGAGCGCGGACTCAGCGGCATTGGAGACCACTTTGGGGCGTGAGTCGAGCGCCTGCGCAATCATCGCGGCGCCCATCGAAGAACCGACTCCGACTTCCGCCTGGCAACCTCCCTCAGCGCCGGAGAGGGTTGCGTTGTGCTTGCAAAGGTAGCCGATGGCCGCCGCGGCCAGAAAGCCGTTGCGGATTTTTTCCTGCGGCGTCTTGAGATCCTGCAGGGACTTGACTACCGCGGGAATGATGCCTGCCGAACCTGCAGTTGGAGCCGTCACGATGATGTGGCCCCGAGCATTCTCCTCGCCCATCGCGAATCCGTAGGAGGCCACCTGGGTAATTGCCCGGGCCGCCGGCCCTTTGGCAGTCGTCTTCAGGTTGCGCTGCATTTCGGCGGCCTTACTGTGCAGCTTGATGGGGCCCGGAAGGATACTATCAACTGACAAGCCCGTGTTGACGCCGCGAATCATCACTTCGGACACCTGATCGAGAAACTCCGCGATGTCTTTCTCGTTCTTGCCCGAAATGGCCATTTCGTTTTCGAGGAGCAGTTGCGGCAAAGGAATCTTGTCGTCGATGAGATACTTCTGCAGGTCCCGCGCATGCTCGTAGATATACTTGGGCTGGCCCTTGTCCGGCGGCTTGTAGCCCTTCCACTCGATGAACCCGCCGCCCACCGAGTAGTACTCCAGTTCGTAAAGAGTGTCGTTGCCGGCGAGCAGCTTCCCGGTCATGGTGTTCGGGTGCGGGAAGTCACCTTTGGGGGCATCGAAGATGATGTCTTTGAGCGAGAGGTTAAGGGTTGTCGGGCCTAGGGTGAGCTTGTACGTCTGGTCAGGATTCGTGGCCAGCCCGTCAAGGAACTCCGGAGGACATGTTGCCGGCGCCTTGCCCAGCAGGCCCGCAAGCGAGGCTCGGTCCGTGCCGTGACCCTTACCGGTGGCGCTGAGGCTGCCGAAAAGATGGAACTGGAGCCCCGTGGCGCGCTTGAGTTGATCGTCCGGGAGTTTCGAGACCCGCTGAAAGAAATCGTAGGTGATTCTCATCGGACCCATGGTGTGGGAACTCGACGGTCCCGGGCCGATTTTGTAGAACTCTTCGAGCGTGGTCATAATGGGGCCCTTGGATTCTTTCACCACTTCGAGATCGGGCGAGAGCGGAGGCGCGTAAGGGGCTGCCGCAGCGGAGGAACCGGACGAAGCCGCGGAAGCCGCTTCGCTGGCCTTCTCCGGAGCTTCCTTTGGCGAGCATCCTACCAGCAGGGCGGCGGTGGAGCCGGTCAGAACAGCGCGCCCCCATTCCCGCCGGCTGAAGACCGCAGGAGCCGAACTCTTCGGCGGGGCGGGCGCACACGTTCCACAGCCTGACGAATTGCAACTGCCGCACGTGCTTCCCGAGTTACCGATGATCCTGAGTGGGTTTTCCATAACGATTTCTCCTTTGAAGCCGATATTGGCCTGAAATAGCCGATTTCAGGCACCAGAAGGGCGGGGCTTTCAGCCCCGCCGAAAAGCACCTGGGATCGAAGAGGCCTTTAGGCCCTGAAGCCACTCCGCTCTATGGACTAAAGCCCAGTCTTAAGCGGCCGTGCCTTGCGGCGGGGCTGAAGCCAAGCTGAAGCCCCGCCCTTCCAAAGCGTGCCGGACAGTTCTTCGGCAGCGTGCTGAGGGCACCCGACCGGCGCTCCCTTACAGGGCAGGCTCCGGGCGCCGCTACGGCAATTTGCGCCAGATGTTAATTCGTATGCGCCATCTCCCAGGCGCGCACTTTTTGCCGGGCTCCGTTGAAGAGACGCTCGTAGTTTCCTTTCCGGACCTTCTCACTTGCCTCCGCGTCCAACGACTTCCACAGCGGCTCGTACTGGTTGTAAACCCTGAGATACTGCTCTTGGTTCGGCGGCGCCACTTCGTCAGTACCGAAGAGGAAACGGTCAGGGTAGCGGTTGATCACATCCGCCACCGCCCTGGTGGATTCGGGCGAAGCCACCACATACTTGGCAACCTCACTCCAGGAGATGTCGAAATACAGATTGCTGAGGCCGGGATCGCGAAGCATGTCTTCGACGATAGCGCCCTGCTCCTTGGCCGGCCGAATCACGCGGCCTACTCCGATGTGCGCCCAGATGATGGTGGTGTTGGGATGCCGCTTAAACAGCGCCTTCACTTGCGCCGCATACGCCGGCGGTGATCCTTCTTTGGCGAACGGCGTATCGATGTCGTTGTGAATCAGCACCACCAGGCCCACTTCCCCGGCAAAATTCAGGATCCTGTCGAGGGCTGGATTTTGGAGGCTGGCGACCGGCCCGGAGATTTTTGCTGAGACGAATTCCTTATGAATCGTGAATTCCCCGATTCCCGAAAAGACACCCGGAAAGGTCTCGAGCACGCGGCGAATGTGGTCAGCCGCGTACATGTCAGTGGGGTTGAAGCCGGTAATCATGGGATCAAAACGCGCCTGCTGCTCCTTCGAGAGAGACTTATAGGCCATCGCGATCCAGGCATCTGTGAAGGAGTAGTAGTAGAGCGGGACGTCCGAATCGAGGTAATAGGTGGGCGCACGGTCGCCGTCTACCTCGTAAAGCCATTCCTGTTGCAACGGTATGCCGAACAGCGCCACCCTACCCACTTTCGTCCCCATGATGTCGAGGAAAGCGTGAATGCTTGTTCCCTCCTGGATGTAGTTGGTGAGGTGAAAGTGGGAATCGTTGAACAGGTAGCTGGTGATTTGGGACTGGGCGACGGCAACGACCGGCCAGGAGGCCAGCGCCGAAGCGAGCAGCACGACGCACGTCAACCACGAAATCGAGCTGCGGAATCTTTGAGGCTTCATTGAGGAAGCTCGTCTCTTGTACCCCGGACAAGCGAGGCTCGCGGCTTTGGGGCGACTCGCTATGCCGCGACGCCGACTGTGCCCTCGCCGATAGTGCTCCGCTTACTTCAATCCCACCGATCCCGGCGAGTAGAGGTTGTAGTCAAGCTTGTTCGCAACGTACTCGATCACCTTTTGCGCCTTCACACTGTTGCCCGCTTCGTCCAGCGGCGGCGCAAACACAGCGATGGCGCCTTTGCCAGGTGCTATCGCAACAATGCCCCCGCCGACGCCGCTCTTGGCAGGAAGGCCCACGTGCCAGGCCCACCATCCCGATGAGTCATAGAGACCGGCCATGGTCATGGTGGCCAGAATGTAGGGAATGTCTTCGCGCTTGATCACCTGCTCGCCGGTTGCCGGGTTGACGCCGTTGTTCGCCAGCGTGGCGCCCATGCGCGCGAGTTGGCTGGCGTTCACGCCGACAGAGCACTGCTTGGTGTAGATATCGACCGACTCGAAGGGATCGGCATAAATACGGTCGTACTTGGCCAGCAGCATCGCCAATGCTTTGTTGCCTGCGTTGGTGGCCGCTTCCGACTTATACACTTCGTCGATGAGAGTCAGTTTTTCGCCGGCAACTTTGCTATAGAAGGCCAGAATTTTGTTCCACTTCTCATCCTCGTCTTTACCGGAAATCAAGCTTGTGGTAGCGATTGCTCCGGCGTTCACAAGCGGATTCCCGGTGTGAGTCGGCATATCCACAACCGCCAGAACTGAGTTGAATGGCCGGCCTGTGGGCTCGGAGCCAATTTGCTGAAATACTTTGTCGGGCCCCAACTCCTCCATCGCGAGCGCCAGCGTAAACACCTTGGAAATGGACTGGATCGAGAAGGAGTAATCCACGTCACCCAACGTGAAAACCTGATTGTCAGTACTGACGATGGCAATCCCAAAGAGTTTCGAATCCACCTGGGCAAGGTACGGTATGTAATCAGCGTTCTTCCCGCTAGTATCGTTTTTAAACTTTGCGTAGGCCTCCCGGACGACTGATTCGACGAGCTCCCGGCGGGGAGCCACCGGACTGCGCGGCACTTGTCCCCACGATGAGACCGGGACAAGACTCGCGGTGATCAGCGTCGCGACAAGAAGGATTTGGAACTGCGCTCGTTTGATCAAGGCGTTGCTCCTCAGTGCCAGCTCTTGTGCCAGACACGGTCCAGCCGTTCGATCACTTGCCTCTAAATGCCCGGAAGTCCGAGGGTCTTACTCCAGTTATATTTGAACGAAAACTGGAGGCGATAATCGTTCACATTAAAACCGTCACTGAAGTTCACGCGCCTGCCAAACTGGAATTCGCCGCCGACCATGACATTCGGGACAGGCTTGAAAAGCAGATTGGTGAGCGCGTAGTGACCTTGGTGGAAATCTGATGTCTTTTCCGCGTCAGAGTTGTAAATGTTTAACATGGAGTATCCGATCGAACTGGTGAAGCGCTCGCTCCAATTGTGATCGAGGAACGAAACCACGCCCAACAAAGGCAGGGCCTTCCCTGTGATGGGCGTCACCGGATTGCCGAAATTATTTTTAACGCCAACGTCGATTGGCGCGTCATTCATGTAGTTCTGAATACCTTGGCCATAGACAACCTCGAACCTGCCGATGTCCTTGGGACCGAAATTGAGATTTGAGCTCAGGTTCAAGCCCCAGCCAACCGCGGTGCCGCTCAGGTTCAACGTCGGGGTGGCATTGTTATCCGTCCATCCGATTTTCCTGACGATCCCCGCCAGTTGGACGTAGCCCCACTTCCGGGTCTCACGCACGTGCCCGGTGAAGTCCGGCAAATTGAAATGTGGCGTAATGTTCGACAATTCGATGCGGTCGGAATAGACACCCTGGTCAGCACTGGCGCCGGGCCGCTCGAGAGCCAGAGCGAGCTCCGTATGGTCGCTGCGGATCGGCGTCCAGCGAATTTGTACGTTGCGAAAGAACACCATTCCGTTAGGTCCCCAGTACTCCAGCGAGTTCGGGAAGACATCGATGTCCATAAAAGCGCTGTTGGTTTGACCGACAAGGAGAGGTCCCAATTCGCCGTAAGCGTGCCGTAGTCGAAAAGTGGCTTGCCCCGCGTCCACTCCCGTGCCGAAGAGCTCGAACTCGAACTGCGTTTTCAAATCGCCCAGGGCCGTCGGCGTAGACGTCTTCACGCCGAACCGTGTCTGCCGCACGCTGAAGTAGACATTTCCGTTCGCTCCGAACTCGTTTGCGAACGAGGGCAGTTTCGTGGGACGCACCACGTCAAACCAATTCGGGTCCGTCTGACCAAAGTCGTATCCGGTGTCCGTCATGGCAAAGCCGTAGAGGTCCATCGTCGTTTGCGGCTTCTTTTCTGCGGCGGGTTTCTCCGGCTTGATGGCTGTGAGTTGAGCCGCGGCGGAGGCGGAGGGCACTACAGCCGCCGGCCGTGCTGGCGCTGGCTCTGCCTGAGAGGGTGAGGCCTGCGGTGTTGCCTGAGCCGGTGCGGCCTGCGCTTTTTCCAACGTGTTGATTTGCCCTTTCAGCTCCTGCATCGACTGCTCCAGTTGTTGGAGCTTGTCCTTCAGTTGCTGCAGGGTTGGGCCTTCTGAAGGTTGCGATTGAGCCTGGGAGCATGTCGAGAATAGGAGCGCCACCAATAATGCGGCCCAACTGCCTCTAATAGGCTGGACTGAAGCGCGCGACCTCATAGGTTTCTTTCCCCCATAACAGAACCTGCCAAGGAAGCCCCAGGTCAACAACTGTCATTTTTGACAGGTGGAGATCGATGGCGCCCTCACTAACAATGAAAAGCGATGGGAATCCGAACTGATGATGCGAAGGGGGTACTGATGCGGACCGAACATGATCTTCTGGGGGAAAAAAGCATTCCTGACGATGTCTACTATGGCGTGCAGACCTCGCGAGCGTTAGAGAACTTCCATATTTCTGGGGTTCCTATATCGCAATATCCAGATTTGATCCGCGCCCTGGCCATCGTAAAATTAGCCGCTGCCCGCGCCAATTACGACTGCAAGCAGTTCGGTGGGGAGATTCTCCACGGCATTGAGGGCGCATGCCAGGAGATTATCAACGGGCGCCTCCATGATCAGTTCAAGGTGGACCTGATCCAGGGCGGGGCAGGTACTTCCACCAACATGGCTGCCAACGAGGTGATCGCTAATCGCGCTCTGGAATTGATGGGGTTTGCCAAGGGGCAGTACGAACATTGCGATCCACACAACCATGTAAACTGCTCACAATCCACGAACGATGCTTATCCTACTGCCTTGCACTTTGCCATCTTCCTTCTGAATGCGAGACTCATCGCACAACTACGTCAGCTTGTAGAGGCCTTCCGGCACAAGGGTGACGAGTTTCGCGAAGTGGTCAAAATGGGACGCACTCAGCTCCAGGACGCTGTCCCTATGACGTTGGGCCAGGAGTTTCATGCCTTCGCGGAGAGCCTGGACAATGAGATCTTTGCCCTGGAGCGGGTGGAAACGGTGCTGTACGAGGTCAACATGGGTGGCACGGCGATCGGAACGGGGTTGAACGCCCCGGCTGGTTATGCCGAACGCTGCGCCGATCATCTGGCCAAGATCACGGGTAAGCCCATCAGGCTCGCCGTTAACCTTGTTGAGGCCACGCAGGATACACAACCGTTTGTTCTGTTCTCTTCCGTCCTGAAAAGCCTGGCGATTAAGCTGTCGAAAATCTGCAATGATCTGCGGCTTCTCTCGTCCGGGCCGCGCGCGGGTTTGCACGAGATCAATTTGCCGGCCATGCAGCCGGGTTCAAGCATTATGCCGGGGAAAGTAAATCCCGTGATTCCCGAAGTGGTGAATCAGGCCTGCTTCAAGGCCATCGGAAATGACCTGGCGGTAACGCTCGCCGCCGAGGCCGGTCAACTGCAGCTCAACGTGATGGAGCCCATCATCGCCTACTGCATCCTCGAATCCCAAACGATGTTCATGAACGCCGCCGACACGCTAAGAGAGCACTGCGTGGAAGGTATCACCGCAAACACCGACGTGTGCCGCAGGTACGTGGAGCACAGCATCGGCGTCGTCACGGCGCTGAATCCGTTGCTGGGTTATGACACCGCCACGGAGCTGGCAGCGGAGGCCCTGAAGACGGGCAAGGGCATCGTCCAGCTTGTAAGAGAGAAGAAGTTGCTGACGGAGGAGCAAATCAGCACCGTGCTCGATCCCAAAGCGATGGTCGGAACTGCGGGACGATAAAGCGGCGTCAACATGATCTGGCTGGAACTCCTGGTTGTCCTGGCTTGCATTTTCGTGGGCGCCCGTCTGGGCGGGATCGCTCTTGGCACCGTAGCTGCAATGGGGCTGGTGCTCATGGTGTTCGTCTTTGGTCTTCCACCGGGAAGCCCACCGAACACCGTTCTCGGGATGATCCTGGCGGTCATCACCGCAGCGGCCACCATGCAGGCGGCGGGCGGCCTCGATTACCTCGTCGTGGCCGCCGACCGGGCGTTGCGGGTTTGGCCCGCAGGCATTACTTTGGTCGCGCCCGTCGTCGCCTACGTGTTCACCTTGGCGGCCGGCACAGGCCACATCATCTACGCGTTGTTGCCGGTCATTGCAGAGGTATCGCGAAACGCGGGCGTCCGTCCGGAGCGCCCTTTGTCGATCGCGGCCATCGCCTCGCAGCAAGCGATCACGGCTTCACCCATCTCCGCCGCCACTGTGGCCTTGCTGGGACTTCTCGCGCCCTACGGCATCCACCTCCAGACCATCCTGCTGATTAGCATTCCCTCGACATTGCTGGGCAGTCTGCTGGGAGCACTCGCCGTGATGTGGAAAGGGCCGGAACTGAAGGATGATCCAATCTATAAGGACCGTCAGGCTAAGGGACTGATCGAAGCCCCGACATCAAGCGCAGTGCTGAAAGGCGCCGGCCTCATGCGCGCACGGGGTTCTGTGATTGTATTCCTGCTGGCGGCGCTGGTAGTCGTAGGGCTCGGATTGTTTCCTTCGCTGCGGCCAGCCTACTCGCTTTCGGCTGGAGGCCAGGAGACGATCCGCCAAGTGGAGGTGGCGCCCGCGATCATGATCGTCATGCTCGCCGCTGCTGGGCTTAATATGCTGCTGTTTCGGGCGTCTCCTGCCACAACCGTTAAAGGCAGCATCATGAACGCCGGCGTGGTGGCCCTGATATCGATTGCGGGACTCGGCTGGCTCGGCTCGTCTTTCTTTGAAGGCAACCGACATCTCATCATTGAGACCATCTCCGCGATGGTTCAGGGACATCCGTGGGTGTTTGCGGTGGGACTCTTCGCGCTCTCTGTCTTACTGGCGAGCCAGGCAGCCACGGTTGTCACGCTCATGCCCGTTGGTATCGCCTTGGGGCTGGGACCGTCCGTTTTGATCGCCGTCTTTCCAGCGGTCAACGGTTATTTCTTTCTTCCCACCTACGCCACCTTGCTGGCAGCAATCTCCTTCGATCAGACCGGTACGACGCGCGTCGGCAAGTACATTTTGAACCACAGCTTTATGGTTCCGGGGTTGGTGGCCACGGGTTCGTCCGTGACCATCGCGTTCTTGATCGGGAAGGTCGTCTTCTGAGTGGGTGGAACGGGGTGCGACGAGCTGCGTCGGCCAATCGGTCATGCCGTGCCGGCGCATCCAGGAGATCTCGGCAAGTCACCGAAAGCATGGTAGGCCTGGGGAGATTCGAACTCCCGACCCACGGTTTAGGAAACCGTTGCTCTATCCATCTGAGCTACAGGCCCGTAATGCTATCCTACCTGATTTCCTGGACTTACGCGCACCCACGACTCGCCGCTGCGAGTGGCGGGTGGCGACTGTCACTGTTTTGTCACTGTTGCCGTTCAGCTGCGCCACGGCGCGCGCCTTCGCCTGCGCGTTGGAATGCGCGTAGCGCAGCGTGGTTTTGATCTCCGCGTGCCCCAGCAGGTCCTTCACGGTGACAAGATCGATGCCGTTCGTTGTCAGGCGTGAAGCGAAGGTGTGCCGCAGCGTGTGCCAGGTGATGCCGGAAAGGCGGGCGCGACGGAGTGCGGCTTTGAGGCCCGTCTTGAGATTCAGAAACGGTTTGCCGGTATCCGGGTTGCCGAAAACATAAGCGCCGCGCCGCTCTGTGTGCCTTGCCTCAAGAACGCCGAGAGCGTCGTCGTTCAGGGGCACCTCCAGCGGCTTGGCGGTTTTTCGCACGATGAGGTTGAGCATTCGATGGTCGAGATCCACCTCTTTCCAGGTAAGGCGGTAGATGTCTCCGGAGCGCAAGCCCGTGTTGAGCGCAAAGACCACCATCTGCCGCACGTGCGGTGCGCAGCAGGCAAGCAGCTTGCGCTCCTCGTCTTCGCCGAGCGTGCGGAACCGGAGATTGTTTTCCGGCAGAAACTTCACCAGGCGCACGGGATTCGTGCCCTGGTGCTGTCCCCACCGCTCCGCCATGTTGAACATGTGCTTAAGCAGGGCGACTTCCCGGTTCACGGTAGCCGGTGAAACCGCCTTGACCCTTTCCCGCTGGAACTCCTCAATCGTAAGCGGGCTGATATCACGCAGCCATGCGGCGCCAAAGAACGCCCGCAGGCTGGCAAGGAGCTGGCCGTCGCGCTTCCAGGAGCGCTTGTGCAGCTTCGCGTAGTCGATGTAGCGCTCGCCCAAGGCCGGCAGCGTGATGTTGACCGGCTTGAGAAAGACGCCACGGTGCACTTCCGACAGGCGGACGTCGAGAAACTTCTGGGCGAGCCGCCTGTTTGCGGTTCCCTCTTCAATTGTCGACCCGCAATCGTGGCACAGCATGATGGGATACTCCCTTGGAATATGAGTATTGGGTGTCGCGGTAAGAAACTGTTTACAAGCTCTTTGGTCTGCCTTCTTGAGCAATCGCCCAAGTCCAGGCTAGCGGCTCTGGTGAGCGTCATCTGACCAAGTTGCTTAGAGAAGCGGGCTCGAAGAGGCCACACAAGGCGGAGCACCACGTCTTACGGTGGTCTTTTCACGTTTCTCCTCATGAGCTCGCGAAATGTGGCGGGTTTTAGAGGACAGGTCCCGCTTCGACAGGTCGATCGGGTACCCGCTCTCTGGAAGCGGCAACGTGCCGAGTGGAAACCGGCTCGCCCGCCCCGCGGACGACAATCGAGATCCCGCCGCGTGCGTTGGACAACCGATATGAAACGATTTCCATTTTCTTGCGTTATTGAGTCAACTAGTGTTCGGCTTGCACCCCTCTTCCGTAGTTCGTAACCGGCCTTCAAACGGTCCTTTCAGACCATCCGCTCCTACCCATCCTTTTCCCGTGCCGCTGCCGTGCTGCTTAGAGAGCAATAGAACTGCCTTCGCAACGACGGTACATAGGCCGTCCACTCCTCGCCCGCGGGTGCCTCATCGATGAGCCGCCAGACCTGTTCGAGGCGGGCATCCAACTCGTCCAACGCATGTAGAACTACAGCTTCAGCCAGCATGGGCTCGCGGAGTGCACCCTTCTCGATCTCGCCGTGATGGCTGACGATAAGGTGTTGCAGCACCGTCTTGAGCGCCGGAGGAAATTCTTCGAGCCCAGACAGGTAGCGCTGCAGTATTTCCAGGCCCAGGGCCACATGGCCGACGAGCTGCCCGCGCGTGTGCTGTAGCCGAGGCGGCGCGTGGCTGTGAGTTCCTCAATCTTGCCGATGTCGTGGAGGATTGCCGTTTACCAGCAATAAGCGACGCGGTCCTGTGCGTTGTCAAAATCGAGCAACGTGAAAAAGAGGCTTGATCTCGCCGGCGCCGTGCGTCTGCCTTCCGTGACTTGTGCCACAGCCTCGCAGGCGATTCTCCTCAAGTGATGTCGGATTTTGACTGCCCCGGTGTTCCGGAGTTGATTCGGTTGAGAGGGACACGGCAGAGGAGTAGCGGCCCGGAGGAGCCAACCTTCAGGCCGCGGCTTGCCAATGATAACGATGATGCAATCCGCCGACGCGGCGCACTCACCACCTTGGCGGTCCCCCTCGGCCTTCGTTCGACCACCCGCAGAATCGGTGCCTCCTTCTTCAAGGCATCATGAATGCGATCGTCGTGGTAATACTCGAGGTACTCCCGCACCAGCCGACGCAGGTGGGATTCGTTCAGGACGATCATGTGATCCAGCAGTTCCCGGCGACAGCTCCCCACTCAGCGTTCCGCCACACCGTTCTGCCAAGGACTGTGATAAGCCGTTCGGATTAGCTCACTGCCGAGATCTTCCAGCATCGCCGCGACCTCTCCCTTGAACTTGCTGTCCCGGTCGAGGATCAGATACTGGGGTGTACGATGTTCCGGGAAGGCCTCTCGCAGTTGCTGCACGATCCAGGCAGAGGTGGGATGCTCGGTGACGTTGAAGTGCAAGAGTTTGCGACGGCCGTGGCCGATCACAAAGAAACAGTAAAGCACCCGGAAGGTGGCGGTGGGCACGGTGAAAAAGTCCATGGCGGCGATGGCCTCACAATGGTTCTTGAGAAACGTGAGCCAGCGCTGGCTAGAGTCTCGAGGCGAGGTCCCCTGAGCAAGGTAGCGCGAGACCGTGGACTCGGAGATTTCGAATCCTAATTTCAAGAGCTCGCCATGGATGCGGGGAGCACCCCAGGTCGGATTCTCCTCAGCATAGACCGGATCACGTTGCGAAGCGCAGTAGCGATCTTGGGTCGGCCGGGACGGCGGCGTGAAAGGAAGCGCCAGTACCCACGGAACCCGGCGCGACGCCAGCCCACGACGGTCTTCGGCTTCACGACCACCAGCACGCTTGCCCATTTCGATCTGCAACGCCGGAGGCCCAGCCAGAAGAGGCGATCGCAAAGGGTCAACCGGGGTCTCGGATTCTTACGCTTGAGGACTCCGACCTGTTGCCGGAGAGCGACGAGCTCCAGTCCCAGGTGATGTCGCGAGCGGAAGAAGGCACCGAGCCAAGAGAGAACAACCAGAAGAAACCGAATCATGGGACCAGTTTACATGACTCAGTCGGCGGAAGGCAGGTTCGTGCAAGTCGCTGATTTTGCGACGAAATCGGATTTTGGCGACCCACAAGTCATGAGGTCGAGCGTTCAGACTCTCGCGGCACTTCACAGGCCACATCAATAGTGACAGTCGACCTTTCATGGCGTGCGCCACGGCCAACTGTCACCAAATTGTCACTACAAACGGGTCAAAACCCGTGAAACTCCGTGAAACCGGGTGAGAGTAAGAACGGCTGCAAGTGCTTGGCTGGCCGGAGGTTGTGATTTATTTTCACGCACTTGCGAAAACGCCTGAAACGGTTTAGGAAACCGTTGCTCTATCCATCTGAGCTACAGGCCCGGCTAGCTCTACCGAGTGTAGCGTGGTTCGCGGCGTAGACGCCAGTTGGAAGGCCATTGCATCCGCAGCGCACGCTTCCCCTAGCCGCTAGTCCCTTTCCATGCAAACAACTCACCACGTCACGTCGACACTCCCTCATGGCCGCAGTCCGTGGCTCACCAAAACCGAGTTAGAATACGGAATCAGGTTACACATGGCTCGCAAGGATTGTCCGGCCTGCGAAGGCACCGGATGGAAACTCGTCGAAGTTCAGGGCGTGATGCGCGCGGCGCGCTGTGACTGCAGCCTGGAAAGGCGGCCCAGCGATTTGCTGCGGCGCGCCTGCATCCCGCGCCGCTACGAACACTGCACCATCGAAAGCTTCAACGTGGTGAAAGAGACTTCCACCGGCCAGCCGAATTTCTCTCTGAATACCGCCAAGGGCTGGGCTCAGAAGTTCGTCGACGAATACCCATTGGAGTACGGACTGATCTTCACCGGCTCAGCGGGCGTGGGTAAGACGCATCTGGCTGTAGCCGTACTTCGTGAGCTGATCACGCGCAAGGGCGTCGAGTGCTTGTTCGCTGACTTCCGGGAACTGCTGCAGTCCATCCGCGAAAGCTACAACCCGGTGTCGGACACCTCGGAACTGCGGCTACTTGAGCCTGTTGTCGAAACGGAGGTGCTCCTGCTCGATGAGCTGGTGTCCGCTAATCCAAGCGAGTGGGTGAAGGAGCGGCTGGCATACCTTATTAACTCACGCTATAATCAGAAAAAGGTTACGCTCATCACGACCACGTTGCCTTTCGGCGAGCCCGCTCAGCCGCGCAACGCCGGCAAGGAACCCTCCGGCAACCCGATTCCAAGCTTTGAGCGCTCGCTTGACCAGTTCGGCGTCACGCTGAGTTCGCGAATCTACGAAATGTGTAAATCCATCCCGATTAGCGCGGAAGATTTCCGCAAGAGAATTAAGCAGGCGGACTACCGGTTTCACGCCGATTAAGCGCAGACTTCGCTCCTTCCACGCATATGCCCACGCACGCCAGTAAATCGGTAGACCGCCACCCCCTGGAGCGGATCTTCGGGCCGTCCGGCTGGCTTGCGCGCCATCACCCGCGCTACGAGCATCGTCCTGCACAGCTCGAAATGGCGGAAGAAGTGGCCGCGGCCATCGAGAATCGCCACCACCTCATCGCCGAGGCCGGAACCGGCACCGGCAAGACGCTCGCCTACCTCGTGCCCAGTATTCTCAGCGGCCGCCGCGTGGTGATCTCGACCGGCACCAAAAACCTGCAGGAACAGCTCTTCACCAAGGACCTGCCGTTCCTCAAGAAGCTCTTTCCAGACGCGCGCGCTACGCTGATGAAGGGCCGGGCGAACTACCTTTGCCGGCAGAAGCTGTACGACATCGAGCGGCAACCGGTGCTGAGCGGCGTCCAGGAGATCGAGCTGTATTCCCAACTTCGCAAGTGGGAGGAACGCACCAAAACCGGTGACCGCGCGGAGCTCCACGGCCTGCCTGACACGAGCGAACTTTGGTCGCGCATCGACGCCCGGCGCGAGGCTTGCACAGGGCAGAAGTGCCTTCAATTCGAGCGCTGCTTCATCACGCTGATGCATCAACGCGCCGCCGAGGCCGACGTGATCATCGTCAATCATCACCTCTTCTTCGCCGACCTGGCGCTGAAGCAGGGTGAACACGCCAGCCTGCTGCCCGACTACGCCGCGGTGGTCTTCGATGAGGCCCATGACCTGGAAGAGGTGGCCACGGTTTACTTCGGCCTGCAGTTTTCCAACTACCGCGTGGAGGAGCTGGCGCGCGACACCGAAGAAACGCTGCGCCAGAAAGCTCTGCGCGTGACCGAAGTGGAAGCCGCCATCCTGGAGCTGCGGCGTCGAGCGGAATCCTTTTTTAACCTCTTTCCTTCGGGCGAAGGCCGCTTCGCCTTCGACAACCGCGACCAGTTCCTGGAAGGCAACCGCGCGCCCTACTCCGCGATGATGAACGCGCAGGTGCGGCTTGAAACGGAGCTGAAGCGCATCAAAGACCGGCCCGAGGAAATCAACAACCTCGCGCGCCGCGCGGCGGAGCTGCGTGCCACCCTGGAGGCGGTTGTGGAAGGCAAGGACCGCAACCGCGTCTTCTGGTGGGAGCGGCGCGGGCGCGGCCTGTTCCTGGAAGCGTCGCCTATTGATGTTTCCGCCATTCTTCGTGAAAAGCTTTTCGAAACGGTGGACACCATCATTCTGACCTCGGCAACGCTGGCGGTGAGCGGCACTTTTGATTTTCTCAAGCGCAGGCTCGGCATCGACCACTGTACGGAGCGTGTGTTTCCGTCGCATTTTGACTTCAAGAATCAGGCGCTTTTGTATACGCCGCTTCATCTGCCGGAGCCGCGCGACGCCGACTTCGGCCGCCGCGCCGCCGACGAAGTGGTGGAGGTGCTGAAGGCCACGCGCGGCCGGGCCTTTGTGCTGTTCACCTCGTACCAGCAGATGCGCGACATCTATGAACGCGTGCGCCCTCGCGTGCGGTTTCCTCTGCTCATGCAGGGCCAGTCGCCGCGCAACGCTCTGCTGGAGCGCTTCCGTTCCACAGCGCACGCCGTGCTGTTCGCCACCAGCTCCTTCTGGCAGGGTGTGGACGTGCAGGGCGAGCAACTGAGCGCGGTGATTATTGACCGTTTGCCGTTTGCCGTGCCGTCGGACCCGGTGGTGGCCGCGCGCATCCGGCAGCTTAACGAAGACGGCGGTAACGCTTTTGTGGAATACCAGGTGCCGCAAGCCGTGATCGCGCTCAAGCAGGGGTTCGGGCGGCTGATTCGAGCGCAGACGGATCGCGGCGTGCTTGTCATGCTCGATCCGCGCCTCGTCCGCAAACAGTACGGGCGCCAGTTCTTCGAAAGCCTTCCCGATTACGGGCGCGCCGCCAAGCTGGAACAGGTGAAGGAGTTCATGCAACAATCGGCTGGCAGCGAACCTGCAACCTAGACCCCTTGAAGAGCGGCGGCTTGCCGCCGCTTTCTTCAGGCCAGCCTGCTGGTCGAGTCTTTGTGGCCCAGCCAGGGCCGGGACCGCCGCGAGCAAGCTCGCATTGCAAAAGCGGTAGCAAGCTACCGCACTCCAAGGCGCTTCGCGCGTCTTCGTACCTGCATCAAGGAGCATCATGTTTGAAGTTTCCATCGACTACTCATTCGCAGCCGGTCACGCCCTGCGCGACTACAAAGGCAAGTGCGAAAACATCCATGGCCACAACTACAAGGTGCGCGTCACCGTGCAAGGCGAGAACCTCGACTCGACGGGCCTGCTGATTGACTTCATCGACCTCCGCCAAGCCGTCAAGTCCATCGTGGACCGGTTCGACCACCAGTTTCTGAATGACGTCTCACCCTTTGACCGCCTCAACCCTTCCGCCGAAAACATCGCCCGCCACTTTTCCCAGGAGCTTGAACCCCAAGTAAAGCAGAAAGATGCTCGGCTTCAGTCGGTGACCGTCTGGGAAACTGACAACAGCTTTGCCACATACCGGGTGAATTGACTCAATGAATCGATAGATCATTCACTCAATGAGTTTGTGCCTGCTTAGCTTGTTGCCGCGCCGAGGGCGCGACGGACGTATAACCATTTTATTTATCAATAACCTGACGGCTTTCAAGAGATAACTCATGTAATTTCATAGACCTGACGGCTTTTTAAAACATGGTCCTTTGTTTTCAACAACCTGACGGTTTCGTTTGGTAATTTCCCGTCTTTGATCTCTCGCCCGTGTCCAACCAGGGCGACTTTCGGGTAGTGTCTCAGTTTGAGGTGGCACGGGCATCCTGCCCGTGTTATTTCATGGCCAAGATGGCCATGCCACTTCAAACTGAGACACTACCGACTTTCGTTAAGCACCGGTTGTCTTCGAGCAGACCAAGAACCCACCTTTACAAACATGGCCTTTCAGCGCCTCAAAACAGTGGCTTTGTCTAAATTTTACCGACTTGAGCCCCACTGATTCCAAAAGACTTCTTGGCTTTGTGTAAAATTTACACAAAGCCACCAAGTTGCTGATTACATGTAACTTCTTGGCTTTGGCAACGAGACCAAAATTCATAATCTATTCATTCTAAATAACCTCTTGGCTTTGGGGGGTATGGGGGTGGGGGGGTGGGGGGGTGGGGGGGCGCCAGGAAATAGCACTCTCTGGATAACCAGTTGTGTAACTGGCGGTGCCTTTTCTCCATCCTTCCGTCCCCGCATAACCTGCTGTGCTCGCCCAGCCCGTCGCCGTAGATGTGTCTCACCCGAATCCTGCTCAGATACCGTAGGGGCCACCCGTGTGGTCGCCCGCGGGCGGGCACAAGGCCCGTCTCCTACGTCGCAACTCGTATTGATTTCAACCACTTCGCGCCCACCCTGACTTCATCAGAAAACGCGCCGGGGAGTAAAGGTATAGAACATTACGAACATTACGAACGTTCGTAACAATCTAAACAATGTTTACAAAGGGCGGGAGAGGAAATCCGCGCGACACAACAGCCTCTGGAGAAGCCGCGTAAAATGCTAACCTTCTTGCAAGAAATGCAAGACACCCGCGAGCTTCGCAACATCGAAGCTGGAAAGCTCATCAGCTCACCGGCGACCGAAAGGGATATCGGGATGGAGGTTATCGAGCCGCCAGGTCTCTCAGTGACCCAAGCCGCAAGATCCTCGCTGTGACCCGGCCCGCGCTCTCTGCTCTTCTCCAGGGCCGTGCCGCGCTCTCGCCGGAGATGGCGATACGGAAGGCTTTCGGCCCCCGGATGGATACCCAGCTTCGGATGCAGACGGCCTTCGAGATCGCCGAGGCTCGCGAGAACGAGGCGAACATCAAGGTAAGGCGCTACGCCGGAAAGCCGGCCGAGCGATGCAACTCGGGTGATCGGGCGGGCGTTATAATATCAGCATGGGCACGAGATGGAGCTACGCCCTGGCGTTGGCGGTTCTCGGTGCTTTGCAGCAGCCGCAACCCTCCGCAAACCAGTTTCGCATCCGCGTTTCTGTGAACCTCGTCCAGGTGGATGCAACTGTGACTGATTCGCATGGCAAGCCGGTCCCCGGTTTGACGTCCGATGATTTCCAAATCCTGCTGGATGGCAAGCCCCAGAAGATCAGCTCCTGCTCCTTCATCGAGACGGGGGGCCGCGCCTCGGCTCGGCCCGCTCCCGCCCAGCGCCAGCCTTCCGTTCCCGAGAAACTCGAAGGCGCGCTGCCTCCTATGCCGGCGGCGCCACTCAAGCGCCAGGAGGTGCGGCGCACGGTGGTCCTGTTCGTCGACGACCTCTCGATGTCGGCGGAAAGCGTTCCCGCCGTCCGCAGGGGCCTGCGCAACTTCATCGACCGCCAACTACAGCCCGGGGATCTGGTCGCCATCGTGCGCGCCAGCGCCGGGCTCGGTGCGCTGCAAGACTTCACCACCGACCGGAATCTGCTGCTGGCTGCCGTGGACCAGGTCCGCTGGACTCCTCTGGGGCGCGGCGGTGCGCAGGCGTACACGCCCATCGGGATGGACCCGGCCGCGGACAAGCTGCTAACCACCAACAGCCTGGGCAGCCAGGAGACCACACACCTCATCGAGACCGCCACGGTGGCTACGGCCGCTTCGCTGTGGAGGCTGGTACACGGCATGGCTGACCTGCCCGGCCGGAAGGCCGTGGTGGTCCTATCCGACAGTCTTCCGCTCGCCGCACCCGACGAAAAAGATTCCTTTCAGACGGTGATCGTGGGTAGCGGTATGGGCGGGCGAATCCTGGCCAGCATGCGCCGTGTGGTGGATGAATCCGTCCGGGCCGGAGTGGTCATTTATGCCATCGATACTCGCGGCCTGAACAGCCTTACCGCACAAGCCAGTGATCGACCGCGACCGCCAGATGAAAACACCGAACCGGGCGCAGCCGGCAAAGCCACGGCTCATCTCGAAACCCCGCCGCTTCCCAACCCGGACCCAAACGGCGACTGGGTCTGGACGGTAATGCAGCGCCGTCGTGATGAGTACCGCGAAGGCCAGTGGGGCGCCATGTTCCTGGCGTCCGAGACGGGCGGCTTTATGGTGACCGAGGCCAACTTCATCGACGCCGGGATCGAACGAATCATGAGCGAGCAGAGCGGTTACTACCTGCTCGGTTTCACGCCTTCAGCCGAGGCGCTCGCGCCCGACCGCTATGGCCACCCCGTCTACCGTCGGCTCAAAATCGAAGTGCGTCGCCCTGGCCTGCATGTGCGCTCGCATCAGGATTTCTTCGGCGTTGCCGACGAGGACATGGCCCCGGCGTCAAGCCCGGCACTCCAACTCGCCGCCGCGCTCGAGTCGCCGTTTCAATCCTCCGGTGTAAGAATGGAGATCCAGTCCGGGTTCCTCAGCGCCCGCAAAGACGATGCCCTGATCCGCACCGCCGTGGTTTTGGACGGGCGCGATCTCGACTTGACCGGCCCTGCGATTCACCGCACCGGTGTCATCCATCTGATCGTGCGGGCATTCGATGCCAGCGGAAACCAGGTGGAGGGCGGCATCGACGAGGCCCTGCGCATCGATCTCAACGAGGAGGGCTACGAACGCGCGCTCAAGTATGGCCTCATCTATACCACTCTCCTTCCGGTCTCGAAGCCCGGGCCGTACCAGGTGCGCGCCGCCTGCCGCGACGAGAATACGGGCAAAGTCGGTACCGCCGGCGAATTCGTGCTGGTCCCCAAGCTGCAAGGCCTGGCGCTCTCGGGCATCTTTTTCCAGCGCTCGCAGGCCGTTGACAATGACGTCCGTCCGGCGACCGGCTCAATGGACTACGCACCGGGCGAGCGAGCGCAGTTCACATTGCAGATCATCAACGCCCCCGCCACACCGCTGACGATGCGAACCCGGCTTTTCCGCGACGGCGCCGAGGTCTACGAGAGCCCCGCAACGCCCGTCGAGATGGGCACGCCCAGGGCCGGCCGCGCTTTCACCCGTGGCGCTATCGAGATTCCCGCCAATCTCGAGCCCGGCGATTATCTGATGCGCGTCGAAGTGGAGGATCAACTCCCGCCGCCCCGCCACGCGAAGGCTTGGCAGTGGGTGCGGCTGGGTGTCGCGGCTGGGAGGATCTCATCAGGAGAGTTTGTACCGCATAATGAGCGCCGGAGTGAGCTTCGATTCGGGTTTGACGTTTCCAGGATCATCCAGTTGGGCCCAACCGGAGTTAGCGATGTAGTAGAAGTTGTCGCCCACCGCCACGCCGTGGGTTGGGTCGCAGGAAGTCGGCGCACGCCGCTCAATGACTTTGGTGGAGATGATGTGCGTAAGCGAAGGGGGATATGATTCAAGCAACGAGGTGCATGTGCACGCGCAATCTGGCCGCGAGAGCTGGATGACGCTAATCGTGGGCTGCGTCAGCGTTCTCATCGCCTTGCCGCTGGCCGCGAAGCAGAGGAAGCCGGCCGGAGAGATTTCAGACAAGAAGGCGTTCCAGAACGTCCAGCACTACTGTATTGATTTGAGTGGGCTCGAGGACTACGAGTCATACGACGTCAGGGGCTTCATTGAGAGGGAGAGCCGGCCCGGAAAGCTGCTCACCAAAATCCCTTGGAAGATCGCGAAGGACTGCGATGACAGTGGCCTGGACGCCACGATAAAGATCGAGTTTCCCCGGGCGCGTGTAGACAGGCTGGGCAGCGGCCCGCCTCCCGCCGGGCCTGGGGATCGACGGCCAGCCGCCGAGTGTGGCGGTTGGCGGCCAGGAGCCGCTTTACCATACCAAGGCCGTACTTCGGGTGATCAGCCGCCGAAGCAACGGGACGATTTACCAGTGCGAAGCGGATCCGCTCTTGCCCGAAGGCAGCGACAGGGACCTGTGGCTGCGGCCGACACGACACAGCGCTCCAACGCGATGTACGGCGCCTTCTGGACGCTGGCGCAGGACATAAAACGCGTGTCGCCTTAGTCGAAGGGCCGGCTGGCGCAGATCGAAGATCGGGTGATCAGTCTGGTACATCGAAAATATCGCTTGGGCAGGTACTTCTGTCTGTTCCGAATTGGACACATTGTTGAGTATTTGTTCGGCATACGGTCCGGCTGGCGCGCCGACTGAGAGTCTGCGATGAGGCGCTATAATTGTGATTATGAGTAAACATTCTCTAGCCCATAAGGCGCATCGGTGCAGTTTCAGCCCGGACCGGCGGGATCCCTATTTGCGTCTTAACAGCGTTAACGTCTTCGTTCGCGATCAGGATCGGAGCCTGCGATTCTATCAGGATCAGCTTGGCTTCAGCCTGGCGTCTGATTCGCGCCTTCCTTCGGGCGATCGCTGGCTGACCGTCACTCCTCCCGACGGCACGGCAACGCTGGCCCTGGTTGCGCCAGAGTGCGGCTCCGTGGAATACCAGTTGATCGGCCGGCCCACTCAGATAGTGTTCCTCACAGAAGATGTGCCGGCCAAGTTCGAAGACTGGTGCGGGCACGGAGTTCGCTTTTCTAGGGCGCCCCAGGTGCAAGTTTCGGGAGCTGTCTCGGCGACCTTCGAAGACATCGACGGGAACTCGTTTACGCTTCTGGGTCTTGATGAGCTCACGAGAGAAGTTGAGGAGCACAAGCGCGAGCACGCCCAGTGGTTTGAAGCCGAACAGCGCGCCGCATACGAGTTGGAGCTCGCCCGGCAGGCCCAGGCAAGGCTCTTTCCGCAGATCTTGCCTTCCCTCAAAACGCTCGATTACGCCGGCACTTGCCTTCAAGCTCGACAGGTGGGCGGCGACTACTATGACTTTCTCGAACTCGGCCGCGAGTGCCTCGGCCTGGTGACTGCCGACATTTCCGGAAAGGGAACCCCCGCCGCCTTGTTGATGGCCAATCTGCAGGCCCACCTGCACAATCTGTGCGCAAGTTACTGGAACCGTCCGTTTACGCCGTTCGCCCTGGAGCAGCCCGAACGCTTCCTGCGGACTGTCAACCGCCTGCTTTACGAAAATACGGCCGACGACGCCTACGCCACGCTCTTCTTTGCTGAGTACGACGATTCCACCCGGCGGCTGCGCTATGCGAATTGCGGCCATCTTGCCGCTCTGCTGCTTCGCAATGACGACAGCATCGTGCGGCTGGATGCCACTTGCACGGTGCTGGGCCTCTTCAAAGAGTGGAGCTGTGGCATTGGGGAGCACCGTCTTCTTCCGGGAGACACGCTCGCACTTTATACGGACGGGGTCACCGAATCGTTTAACGACAAGGGAGAAGAATTCGGAGAGCAGCGCCTCATCGAGTCCTTGCGTCGGCATCAGAAACTCTCCTCACGCTGTCTGCTTGAATCTCTGGCCGAAGACGTACAGCGGTTCAGCCCTCACGAACAACACGACGATATCACTCTGGTGGTGGCCCGCTGCCGCCCAGATTAGCGACGGATTAGCGTGCATTTCTCACCACGATTCGAAAAGGGCGGGGCTTCAGCCCCGCCGAATCCTGCGAAATCGTGGCCTTTGTGTTCCGCTCTCGGCGCAGCTTGCCGTCAGCAAGCTGCGTCGAGAGCGGAACACGTCAAATATCAAACCGACGTTGTAACGGCGGGGCTGAAGCCGGCTGAAGCCCCGCCCTTTTCGAATCCCTGTGAGAGATGCAGGTTAGGCGCGTTCTTACGCGTGGCCAAGCCAGTAGCGGTCGCGGCGCCCTTGCCTACCGCGTACTGCCTCCTGCCTATTGCCTGTCAGTGTGAGGCGCATCACATCCGCACTGTGACGGCGCACGTTGACTTCAGTGGCACCGGCCTTTAGCATTGAATCTTACATCTGAATCCATGGAGGAATAAAAATGTCCGTCAAAGTTGGCATCAACGGGTTTGGCCGCATCGGCAGAAACGTGTTTCGCGCGGCGCTCGGCAACCCCGAGATTGAGATCATGGCCGTGAACGATATCACGGACCCCAAGACCCTGGCTCACTTGCTGAAGTATGACTCGGTGTTTGGCACCCTCGACGCCGACGTGGGCCACGGCGAAGATTGCGTGCGGGTGGACGGCAAGAGTATCCGCGTCTTCAAGGTGAAAGACCCAGCCGAGCTTGACTGGTCGTCGCTTGGCGTTCAAGTCGTCGTGGAATCCACGGGCCTATTCACGAAAGCCGAGGATGCCAAGAAGCACCTGAAGGGCTCCGTAAAGAAGGTCATTATCAGCGCCCCCGCGAAGGGCGAAGACATTACTATCGTGCTGGGTGTGAACGACAAGGCGTACGACCCCGCCAAGCACCACGTGATCTCGAACGCGTCTTGCACCACCAACTGCCTGGCGCCGGCCGCCAAAGTGGTCCACGATAGCTTCAAAATTCTGAAGGGCTCGATGACCACCATCCACTCCTACACCAACGACCAGCGCATTCTCGACTTGCCCCACAAAGACCTGCGCCGGGCGCGGGCGGCGGCCCTCTCCATGATCCCAACCACCACCGGTGCAGCCAAGGCCGTGGGCTTGGTGCTGCCCGAGCTCAAGGGCAAGCTGGACGGCTACGCCATGCGCGTTCCCACACCCGACGTCTCAGTGGTTGACTTGGTGGCTGTGACTGAGAAGAACACGACAACCGAAGAGGTGAACGCGGCGTTCAAGAAGGCCGCCGAAGGACCTCTCAAGGGAATTCTGCAGTATTCCGAGGAGGAGCTGGTTTCTAAAGACTTTACTGGCAACCAGTACTCCTCCATCGTTGATGCCGGCTTCACCAAAGTGATCGACGGCAACCTCGTCAAAGTCGTGGCGTGGTACGACAACGAGTGGGGTTATTCGTGCCGGGTGCGGGATCTCATTAACTTTGTGGCGTCGAAGTTGTAGACCGCAGTTGGCAGTTCACAGTCAGCAGTTGGCAGTCGGTGGCAGCGCGGAAGAGCTGTGAGGTATGAGCCGGATCAACCTCAACATCGATGGTGAGTTGCTTCGCAAAGCCGCGAGCGTGACCCGGCTCAAGAGCAAGCGCGAAGTCGTCCGCCGGGCACTCGAACTTCTCGTGAGGACCGAGGAGCGGAAGGGCATATTGCAGTATTTCGGCAGTGGCATCTGGGAAGGGGATCCGAAGGCGCTACGAACGCCTAGAGTCTGACCTAACGCGGCCCGTGAATATGGAGATCCCGTTCCAGAACCGAAGGGGCGACGGCTTATGCTGGCGTGACCCCTTGGCGGTACGGCGTACCGCGGCCATGGCGCGAAAGCGCCGGCACAGTGCTCTTGTGCGTGACCTTCAAGCAGCGATTTTCGGGCCATCGAAGAGAATTTTTTAAATTTTTTCGGCCCACCCTGGAATGTTGTTGAAAACAAAGGACCGAAAATGAGAAAAATGGGACAAATGAGAATACCCTGGAATGTATATGAAAACAAGCAACTTAACTGAAGCTATCCTGGAATGTTATTGATAAATAAGGTGGTTAGCCGCATTTCTCACGAGGATTCGGAAAGGGCGGGGCTTCAGCCTGGCTTCAGCCTGGCTTCAGCCCCGCCGATCGCGCGAAACTGCGGTCTTTTGTCTCCCGATCTCGGCACAGCTTGGAATGCAAGCTGTGCCGAGATCGGAAGAAAGCAAATATCCGACGGACGTTGTAACGGCGGGACTAAAGTCCCGCCCTTTCCGAATCCTCGTGAGTCGTGATGTCGCTTCGCGACACCCCCAA